>JAGQVR010000193.1 GCA_020437875.1 Flavobacteriales bacterium | reverse complement strand
CAACCTGGCCAACGGATGGACGACCATCGCCCTTGAAGCCGATAGTGGGATCGCCAGGTGCGACAAGGAGTTGGAGGCGACCCTCATCGAAGGCGATGACATCGCGCAGAAGCTGCGCATGGCGGTGGCACGGGATTCACTGGTCCGCGTGCGGCAGCGCCTGGATCATCTGGAGGACAGTGCGCTCCTCCAGGGCGCGACCGCATACAAGGAAGCACTGCGCCTGAGCCCATCCGATGAGGATGCCCGATACAATCTGGCCTTGGTGCAACAGCGGATCGCGAAGCGACGCAAGGAAGCCGAACAACGGGAGAAGGATCGACAGAAGGACGAGGATAAGGCACTCAGTGAAAAGGCGCTCCTTCTGATCAAGAAGGCGGATGAACTGGTGGACCTGTATAAGTTCACCGAGGCATTGAAGGTGTTGCAGGATGGATTGAAGGCCGAGCCCACCCTGCGGCAGAAGCAGGACTACATGAACAAACTCGACGTGGTGACGAAGGCCGCGAAAGCCCAATGAGCATGTTACGCATCACCATACCCTTCGCTGCTGCGCTCATGGCCTATGGTGCCATGGCCCAGGAAGTGACGGCGGACGCCTACTTCAACCAGGCTTCCCGTGAGTTCGTGAAGGTGGACAAGATGACGGCCATGCGCACCCTGGACCGCGGACTTCAAGCCTATCCGGGCGATCCGAAGTTGCTGAAGCTGGCCGAAGAGCTGCTCAAGGACGAAGAGAAGAAGCAGCAGCAACAACAACAGCAGCAGCAGCAGGACCAGCAGGGAAAGGACAAGGAGAAGCAGGATCAGCAAGGCAAGAACGACCAGCAGCAGGACCAGCAAGGCAAGGACCAGAAGCCCCAGGACAAGCAACAGGAGAAGCCGTCTCAGGAAAAGAACGAACAACCGGAGCAGGCTGATAACAAGAAGAAGGAAGAACAACGAAAAGGCGAGCAGACCAGCAACATCGCGCCGCAGGATGCCATGCGCATGCTGGATGCGCTGGAACGCTCGGAGAAGGATGTCCAGGAAAAGGTGCGCCTCCGCCGCAGACCGGCAACGCGCCAGAACATCGAAAAGGACTGGTGATGGGCAAGCTCTCCCGACACCTCCTGATCCCGCTCCTCACCTGGTGCGTGACGCTGGGCGCCCAGGCACAGGAGATCCGGTTCACCGCGCAGGTCGATCGCACGACGATCGCCACGGGTGAGTATGTGAAGTACACGGTAAGTCTGTCCAATTCGCGGGAACGGTTCGAAGCACCATCACTTGGTGGTCTCGTTGTGGTCCAAGGACCTTTCGACAACAGCAGCTTCACCATCGTGAACGGAAGAATGAGCGGATCCACCAGCCGCACGTGGGTGCTCACGGCCACGGCACCCGGTCGTTACACGATCGGGCCCGCGCGTGTCCGCATCGGCAACGGCACCATCGAGACGGAGGCGATCACCATTGAAGTGACCAAGGGTGCTGCGGCGCACAGCGACCCGAACGCGAGCCAGGGACAGAGCAGGGATCCCAACCTCTTCACGACCATCACGCTGAGCAAGAGCAAGGCATACGTGGGTGAACAGATCGTGGCGACCTACATGCTCTATTCCCGTTACAACAGCCTGGAGACCACGAAGAGCGACATGCCGAAGCTCGATGGCTTCTGGGCGGAGAACGTGGAACTCGGGGAGACCAATTGGGATCCGCAGTTGAGCACCGTGAACGGCCTCCAATACCGCACCGCCACATTGAAGAAGCAGGTGCTGTTCCCCCAGCGACCGGGCAGATTGAGGATCGCCCCCTTCGTGATGGAGTGCGTGGTGAATCGTTCCTTCTTCAACCGGGGATCCGAAGTCTCGATCCGAAGCAATAGCGTTGAGGTCAACGTCAGTGCCCTGCCACCGGGCGCACCGGCAGGGTTCACAGGTGCCGTGGGCGAGTTGGAGATGGTGGTCAAGGCCGATCGCACCCAGGTGAAGGCGAACGAGGCCATCGAACTCACCGTGACCTACAGCGGCAAGGGCAACTTGAAGTTGATGGAAGCACCATCCCTCGACCTGCCGGTGGATCTGGAGGCCTACGACCCCAAGGTGACCGACCGCATCAGCTTGAGCGGTGGTGGCATGACGGGCTCACGCAGCTACCAGTACCTCATCATCCCGCGGCATGAAGGCGACTTCCCCCTGGAGCCCATCAGCTTCAGCTATTTCGACACCCGCAGCAACAGCTATCGGACGATCAACGGTCCGGAGATGACCATCGCGGTAAGCCCGGGTGATGGGTCGGCGGCCACCATCCAACGACCGAACAAGTCGGATGTGCAGATGCTTGGGAAGGACATCCGCTACATCCGGACGGGAGACCTCGACCTGCGACCGCGTGGAGAACACCTCTTCGGCTCATGGCCCTGGCTGGCGGGCATGGGCACCCCGCTGCTCGGTTTCATCCTGTTCGTGGGCTGGCGTAGGAAGCGCGATGCCGAACGCCGCGATGTGATGGGCACACGGCGGAAGCAGGCGGACCGCGTGGCCCGGAAACGCCTGAACGAGGCAGAACTCGCGTTGAAGAGCAGTGACCGCAACGCCTTCTATACGGCCCTGAGCCGGTCCATCCATGGCTACATCGGTGACAAGTTCGGCCTTGGTCCTGCGGAGATCACCGCAACGAACCTGAGGACGCACCTCTCCCCGTTCACCGGTGGGGAGACCATGGCCGACGCATGGATGACGCTGCTCGGCTCCTGTGACATGGCGCGCTACGCACCCGTGGAGGACAGGCCCCGCCAGCAGCTCTACGATGAAGCCGCCGCATTGATCGGTCGCACCGAACAACTGGTACGCGCATGAGGAAGCTCCTGACATCGATCTTGTTGATGGCCACGATCCCGGCGTTCGCACTCTCCGTGATCGAAGCGGACTCGCTGGTATCCCAGGGCGAGCGGGCCTATGCCACCGGTGACCATGCGACCGCCCTGGCACGCTTCGATTCCGCGCGAACGACCTACAGTTCCCCTGCCCTGTTGTACAACATCGGGAACTGCCACTTCAAGCTGGGTGATATCCCGCATGCCATCCTCTTCTACGAGCGTGCCTTGCGCCTGGCGCCCGGCGACCCCGACATCCGCACCAACCTGGAACTGGCACGCCAGAACGTGGTGGACCGTGTGAACGAGCTTCCGGGCTTCACCCTCGGATCCACTTGGAGCCGTATCCGCGGTGGTCGCGATGCCGACCAGTGGGCACGCCGTTCCCTCTGGATATGCCTGGCCTTGTTCGCGGTGCTCGCTGCAGCCGTGGCCGCCCGACAGCGCATGCTCCGTCGCGGCATGCTGATACTCGGTGCGGTCCTGCTCCTCACCACCCTGCTCGCGGTCGGGTTCGCCGCCTCACGCCATCGGGAGTTGACCGACGACAGCGAAGCGATCATCATGAGCGCCAAGGTGGATGTACGCAGCGAGCCGAAGGACGGCAGCACCGTGCTCTTCGTGCTGCACAAGGGCACCAAGGTCACCATCCTGCAACAGCAACAGGAATGGAGCGAGGTGCAATTGGCCAATGGCAACGTGGGCTGGATGCCCCCCGCCACGCTCGAACGGATCTGATCAGGGAAGCTGTGCGGTCCGGACCGTTGTCGGCACCGAACCACCGATCACCTCCAGCACGACATCGCGGTCGTTGGAGGAACCCGTGTACTTGACCGCTCCGTCCAGGTTCACATCACTGCGTGAATAGCCGTTCACGACGTTCGTGGGTACCGCACCACCGATCGTCGAGAGCACTTGATCACGGTCGTTCCCCGCACCGGTGTACATGACCGTTCCGTCCGAGTTCACATCACCCGGCCAGAGCGCACGGTAGCTTCCCACGACCTTCAGCGGGTTGGTACCATATAGTCCGGTGAGGGCCGCGGTGAAGTCGATGACCTGTGCGTTGGCCGTGATCGTTCCAGAGGTCATCACACCGAGGTGGTTCCGGTGTCGTATCGCCAGACGCTTCCCAACGGGGTCGGCATTGAATGCGATCTGGTTCTCCCCCGAAGTACCCACCACATCACCGTTGGCACGCACCAATGCCGCGCGACGGGCCGCCACGGTGTTGCTCGCATCGTTGTTCCGGAGTTCGAGAACGACCCAATCCACGATGGCCTGATCACCGGTGGTCGTCAGGAGGCTTGCATTCACCGTGGCACCTGCGTTCTCCAGGGAATAGCCGAGCAGGGTGCTGTATGGCTCCGCAGAGGGGATGAGCTGCGCGCTGCGGAGCCCGTCGCTCATCAACCCCGTTGTCCAGTTCATCGGGCCACCCAGTCGCACCTTGGCTCCGATCGTAGTGGCCACAGGTGCCGCGCAACCAGTGCCTGGTACATTGTAGATGATCTTCGAACCGTAGGCAGCCACGGTCTGCGGTCCGCTCAGCAGCGTACCGTTCATATCATACCAGCAGCCGGCCGGAAGGCTGAAGGACTGCGCGGTAGCCGTTTCATTGGCCAGCAGCTTGTGCTCGTTGGCGGCAGGGCGCGGTTGCACCGTCACCCGGTGAAGCTGGACGTTGTCGAGCCAATAGGTGTTCTCCGGGAAGAAATGGGAGAACATCGTCACTCCCTGCTCCGTGAGGTCGCTCTGGAAGTACACTTCCATATCGCGACGTTCCGTGTCGAAAGGCATCTGGAACATATGGATCGCGTACCCGCTCGCCATCTGGCTCACTCCTTTCACGCTGGCCTGGAGGATCCCCGGCATGGTCGATTGAACGCTGAATCGCATCCGATACCACTGACCGTTCTGCATGCTGAACTGATCCGGGTTCCACAGGTTGTACTGGGCGCTCTGGCTCGCGTTCGGAAGCACCACCTTCAAGGCGCCGGCATCGAGGTATGTGAGGTCGCGGGTGACAACGGCGTTCGTGGGCCAGCCACCCCAACCGGTCACATTGCTGGTGAAGCTGCCGTTCAGGACCAGGTTCGAACTCAACTCGGAGACGGTGCTGTGCAAGGCCGAGCGCAGGGGGCTCCGTGTGCTGCCCGTCTCCTCGTTCCGTTCCGTACGCCAGCGCTCCAGGCTGTACGTCTTGCTGTTCCCCGCACCAAGGTTCCAGTTCCTGATGCTCATCTCGTTGAACGGGTTGAAGAGCTTGTTGTTCGTGAAGGTGCCGAAGTCCACGTTGCCCTGCTGGTAGTAGTTCCACACCTGCATGCACAACTGGTCCGGGGCCAGTGAATACATCTGGTTGCCACTGTACACCGTGTTATAGGCCGACACATAGAAGGGTGCCACGGCGTTCGGCCCGTAGGAGTTCGACATGTCGGTGATGTTCAACTGCACCCCGTTGTTGAAGAGGATGTTGTTCTTCACCTGGTTGTTCTGGGTGACCATGGTGTGGTCCACATGGATCCCGATGGAACAATTGCTCACCGTGTTCCGCTGG
>JAGQVR010000192.1 GCA_020437875.1 Flavobacteriales bacterium | reverse complement strand
CGATGACCACGCTCTCCACCTCCTCCCACTCGGCCATGGTACGCACCGCGAATGGCGGTGGCGCTGTCTCTCCGCGCACGTTCTGGACCAAGCCCTCCCGATAGGCAGGGATGAGTGCCCGTTCATGGGGCGCCATTCCATGGGGCAGAGGTTCCTGCGCGAACGCAGGCAAGGCCAGGAACAGGAACAACGAAGCCAGGGCGGAAGAGGGTCGCAACGTGAACATGGATCGAAGGTAAACGGGACACCTGATGCGTGTCACGACCCAAGCCACAGCATTCGGGGAATGCTCAGGCTTGTTCCCAGCCATCACTCCCGCATCGGCGGACCCGTTCCATCCATCCGCTCGGCACTGGTGGTCGTTCTCGCACCAGCCTTCCCCGACCGAACGAGGTGATCGTAGAGGCCTATGATATCCCGTACATAATGGAACACCTGGCTCCCCTTGCAATACCCGTTCTTCAACTCGGGCCGCATGTAGAAGGCCGGTTTGGCGAGCAAGAGGACGGTGCGTTCCACGTTGTTCTCCCAGCGCTGGGGATCCAGGCCGAGCCGTTCCGCCAGCCTTTGGGCGTCGATGATGTGGCCCACACCGGCATTGTAGGAGGCCAGGACGAAGCGCAGTCGTTGGTCCCGGTCGGGGACGGCCCGCATCCAGACCGTGTCCAGACGGGAGATGTAACGGCCGGCGGCCCGGATGTGATCACCAACGGCCATGGCGGTGTCCAAGCCATAGCGGACCGCTGTGTTCGGCATGAACTGCATGATGCCCTGCGCTCCCTTGCTTGAAACGGCCGTACTGTCGAAGCGTGATTCGCGCCAGGCCATGGCCGCGAGCAACTGCCACTTCCAACCGGCCGGATCCCCATGTGCCTGGAACTCGGCATCGTAGGGTGAAATGCTGTCCGGTGCAACGGGCATGGTGCGCTGGCGGAGTGGGCCGGGCTTCGGCAGGCGACCCAGGTATCCATCGAGCAGTACGGTGCGGAAACGGGTCTCATCCGGATCGCCCAGCCATTCGTCCAGGGTCACTACCAGTTCAGGTGCGTTCTTCCTTGCGGCGAAGCTGATGGTGCGCTCGCCACCTTTCGCAGGAACGAACTCCAGCGCCGACATACGTGCGCCTTCATGCATGGCCGTCGCATCGGTGACCAAGCATGCCGGGGAACGACCGAGCACCACATCCACCAAGGCCTCGTCGGGGGTGCATCGCACGATGGTCATTCCTTTCAACCTTCCTCTCCCGTGCGGCCCCGGGCGGAATGGTGACCACTCGCTCACCACAAGGCTATCGACTTCTTCCATGGCCGAACCAGCCCTGCCTTCGGACCGGATCCGTGCGATCATGGGCTGGACGGTATAGATGGGAGCCGAACACGAGAACCACTTCCGCTCCGGCCGCAGCGGGGTGTAGACCGCAGCGATCACGTCGCCACGTCCTTCCTGTAATGCCGCGTACATGCTGTCGCGATCATCCATCACCACCACCTTCAACGGCACATCAAGGTGCCGCGCGAAGCGTTCCACCAGCTCGAACTCGAAGCCCGTGATCGCACCAGGCCGTTCCTCATAAGTGAGCGGATCACGGATGGTGAGCAACCGAAGGGTATCCTGCTTGATCTCCTTGAGATCGCGCTGCACCTTCGGCACCGCCCACGGCACATGATCCAACGCATGCATGCGTTGCGAACGCAGGTACCAGCCCACAACCGAGGCGCCCCCCACTGCAGCAAGCAGGATCCACAGGCCAGTGCGTTGCTTGACCGTCATCTGTATCCTTCCGTGTGTGCCATGACCTGCGGCATGAAGTGGCGGAACTCTGTCAGGTACGCATCGCGATACCCGGCCAGCACCCGCTCGGCACCGCGCATGGGTCCACCACGCGGCGCCCGCCGGGAAAGGCCATCCAAGGCCATACCGATACCCTCCAGGGTGGCATAGGCCGTCAGCCAGTCACCGGCCACCATGTAGGGGAGCATGCGACGTGTCCGGTCCGGCATGCGATGTTCGTTCGCCTCCAGAAGTGCATACATCCTTCGTGTGAACAGTGGCAGCGGTTCCGGATGGAACGAATCCCATCCCGCGGCAAGGAGGTGGTCGTAGAACAGGTCCATGACCACGGCCGCATAACGACCGGCATGCGGATGCACCCTATCCCGGCCCTTCAGGACCAACGGATGGGTATCGGTGAATGAATCGATCGCGCGATGCAGTCGAAGGCCCCGTTCGATCTCCGGCGTGAACCGGCTGAGATCCCTACCCTTCACCGCATCACCCATGAAATTGCCCACGATCACCTCCGGATCGTTCCCGGACAGGTAAAGGTGCGCAAGGAAGTTCATCTGGGCCGCAAAGGTACCGCCAGCGTCCGACGGCCCCTGTTGCGCACCGTTCATGTGATCGTGCAGCACACGTTCGGAGACACCGGTACCTTCGCCCATATCCGCTCATGTCCAGCGACCCGCGCAAGTTCTCGCCGTGGCGTGCCCGCACGATCTACTGGGGCACGCAGCTACTGGCCTGGGCCCTGCTGGTCACCGTGATCAGCCTCTACATCTATCAGGACCGTGCGTTGACCGCTGACCAGTTGAAGGTCCTCGTGCTCTTCTACTTCACCGGCCTCGGCGTAAGCCATTGGTTCAGGCATGTGATCATCACGAACGGCTGGCTGGAACAGGCCATCGGCTTCGTCCTTCCCCGTCTCAGCCTGGTGGCCCTGCTGCTGAGCATGGCCGCCTTCCTGATGATGGCGGTGGTGCATGACATCTTCTTCCCCGGATACGCCCCGATGCTGGTGCCCGACCCGCTGGCGATACTCCTGAACACCATCAACTGGACGGTCCTGCTCTTCATCTGGTCGCTCGGTTACTTCGCCTACGTCTACTTCATCAGAAGCCGGCGTGAGGAGATCCGGAACCTGCGGCTGGAGACCGCCAACCGGGACAACCAGCTGAACACACTGCGCGCCCAGATGAATCCGCATTTCATGTTCAACGCGCTGAACGGCATCAGGGCGCTGGTGGATGAGGACCCGGAGAAGGCCAAGCGTGCGATCACACAGTTGAGCGCCATCCTGCGCAATGCGATGGCCACCGTGAAACGTGATGTGGTCCCGCTCGGCGAGGAGATCGACATCGTGAAAGCCTATCTCGAACTGGAGCACATGCGTTTCGAGGAACGGTTGCGCTACACCTTCGATGTGCCCGGCGACCTGGTGCGTGAGCAGGTGCCACCGATGTTGTTGCAGACGCTCGTTGAGAACGCCGTACGACATGGGATCGCTCCCTTGGTGGAAGGTGGCGACCTGCACGTGATGGCCCAACGCTCGGCGGAAGGCCTTGAACTCGTCGTTCGGAACACCGGCCACTTCACTCCGGGCAAGGTGCGTGGCACCGGGATCGGTCTCCAGAACACGCGCAGACGCCTGAACATGATCTATGGCGGCCAGGCACGGTTCGAGATCGTGAACGTGGATGGAACGGTGGAAAGCCGGGTCCATGTACCGCTGCGCTCTGATGCAGGCACCAACGTCCTACCTTGACCACTCCTTGACCGTATCGGAAGACATGAAAGCACTGATCATCGACGACGAAAGGCTGGCGCGCAAGGAACTCGCGAGCCTGTTGGAGAAACATGACACCATCGAGGTGGTGGGCGAGGCCGCCAACGCCGATGAGGCGGAGGTACTGGTGGCCGAGAAACGGCCGGACCTCATCTTCCTGGATGTGAATATGCCAGGCCGAGATGGCTTCGAACTGCTCGCCGCCCTGGACCCGGCGCCACAGGTGATCTTCGTGACAGCGTATGATGAGCACGCCCTGCGTGCCTTCCAGGTGAACGCGCTGGACTATGTCGTCAAGCCCATCGATCCGGACCGGCTCGCGGCGGCGCTTGGCAAGTTGCAGACGAAGCGCGACCCCGACCTGCCCCAGCGCGAAGTGCTGCATGAGACCGACCAGATCTTCCTGAAGGATGGCGAGAAATGCTGGTTCGTGACCCTGAAGGACGTGCGCTACTTCGAGAGCGAAGGGAACTATGTGCGCGTGCGTTTCGAGGACCAGAAGCCGCTCGTACTCCGTTCGCTGAACAAGCTGGAGGAGAAACTGGACCCGCTGGTCTACTTCCGTGCCAGCCGCAAGCACATCATCAACCTGCGCTGGGTTGACAAGATCGAACCATGGTTCAATGGTGGCCTGATGGTGAAGCTGAAGAGCTTGGACAAGAACGGAGACCCCGAGAGCATGGAGGTCTCCCGCCGGCAGGCGGCGCGGTTCAAGGACCTGCTCAGTCTTTAAGAAGTCGTCGCTGAAATACCCCGATCGCGTTATTCCGTCGGGCTGCAGGGTGATGTCCCTTTGCGGCCATGAACATCATCACCGAGCCGGCGACCATACCGGCCAACGATCTGCTTGCCCGATGGGCGGAACTCCTCAAGGCACAGCCAGCGCTCCGCATCCGGAATGCGGCCCAGGCGCTCGGGGTCTCCGAACTTGAACTGCTCGTCCTTGGCACAGGAGACAAGGTGATCCGGCTGCGTCCCGAGTTCGCGGCGATCCTTGGTCGGATGGAGGGTCTTGGACCGGTGATGGCCCTGACCCGCAACGATGATGTGGTGCATGAACGGCATGGCACCTACCTCAATGCCTCGCTCGATAAGGGTCCAGTAGGCCTGTTCGTGGGCAAGGACATCGACCTCCGCATCTTCTGGGGGTCGTGGGGGCATGCCTTCGCCGTGACGGAGGATGGCGGGCATGGACCTCGCCGAAGCCTGCAGTTCTTCGCGCACGATGGAACAGCCATCCACAAGGTGTACCTCACCGAGAAGAGCGACACCTCGGCATATGACGATCTGGTGAAGTCATTCACCCATGATGACCAGGGCACGGAGGTGACGGTGACGGCACGCAAGCCGCGCACCCCGGAGATGCCCGATGCGGCCGTCGATGTGAATGGCCTGCGCGAAGCCTGGCTGGGACTGAAGGACACGCACGACTTCTACATGCTGCTGGGACGATTCCGCGTATCCCGGACCCAGGCACTGCGTCTGGCACCCGAAGGAGAGTATGCCGTGAAGGTCGGCGCATCCGCGTTGCGCCAGGTGCTCACCAAGGCGGCGGAGCGCACCCTTCCGATCATGGTCTTCGTGGGCAACCCGGGCATGATCCAGATCCACACGGGTCCGGTGAAGAACGTGGTGGATGCGCGTGGTTGGTTCAATGTCCTCGACCCAGAATTCAACCTGCATATGCGCGAGGAGGCGATCGCTGAGAGCTGGATCGTGCGCAAGCCGACCGTCGATGGCATGGTGACCGCGCTCGAATGCTACGATGCCCATGGCGAGCAGATCGTACAGGTCTTCGGTGCCCGCAAGCCAGGCATCCCTGAACTCAACGAGTGGCGCACCCTCACCGCAGAGGTGGAGAACGACACACGCCAATGAGCAGCCGTATCCATACC
>JAGQVR010000191.1 GCA_020437875.1 Flavobacteriales bacterium | reverse complement strand
AGGTAAGGGCCACGTGCTTCAGGACCGACATGCCGTTGCGCTCGAGCCATTCCAATGCCTTCGTGTCGCCCTCGATACCGGTGATGATCGCCATGAGGTGCGGATGGCCGTTCTTCATCAACCACTCCCGCGCTTCTGGTTTGTTGCGCAATGCGAAGGTGAACAGGCCCAGTTCCGGGTAGCCGTTCTTCATCAACCAGTCGCGAAGCTCCGCATGGCCGCTGATGGCTTCGCCCCACGCCAGGAGCACTTTGGCCGGATAGTTCGTTCGCATGAACAGGACAAAGGTACCCGGTCGAGGGGGCGGTATCTTCGCACGATGCGCGCCACCCCTCTGGTCCTCCTTGCCTTCCTCCTCGGTCAACCATCGCTTGCGCAGTTCGAGAAGCTGGAGGCCAGGGCACGCGCGGCCCTTGTTGACGACAAGCCCTACAAGGCGCTCACCCTGACCGAGCGGGCCCTTACACGGAAGGATGCTCCAGATCGCTTCCACCTGATCAGGGCCGAGGCATTCAACAGGATAGGAGAGTACAGGCGGGCATTGGATGAGTTGAACAAGGTGCCGGAACTCCAGCAGGACCCGGAGTACCGCACCGACCTCATCGGAAGTCTCACCGGGTCTGCACGGATCGATAGTGCCTTGTCATTGATCCATCCGACCATCCCGCCGGATGCTTCGGCGGAATACCTGTACCGAGCAGGCCGGGTCCTGGCCATTCGCGAACGTTGGTCCGAAGCGCTCGCGCATTTCGATGCCGGCGTGGGGAAGGAGCCCGGATCACCGCGGATGTTCCGCGAGCGGGGAGCATGCCACGCCATGCTGGGTTCCGCGGACAAGGCGAAGGCCGACCTGGACGAAGCCGTGCGCCTCGCCCCGCGCGATGCGGCCAACTACAACAGCCGGGGCTTCTACCTGCACATGAAGGCAGGGGACCACATCGCGGCCATCGCCGATATGGACAGGGCCATCAAGCAGGACCCGAACTACGGCTTCGCTTTCAGTAACCGTGGCTGGTGCCATTTCCAGAGCGGTGATACGGCGAAGGCGCTGCGCGACCTGCGGCTCGCCGTGCGGAAGACACCTACGAACGCCTACGCTTTCCGCAACCTGGGTATCATTGAGCTGGCGATGGGTGAGCGCGAGAAAGGATGTGCGGACCTGCGCTCGGCCCTGGGCCTCGGGTTCACCAACATGTACGGGAGCGGGGTGGAGGAACTCGTCCAACGCGATTGCGCCGGGGTATTGGACCCGCTGCCCGCGCCGATCAGCAGCCCTGTGAACGCCCCGGTCAACAACGCGCCGGGAACGCCGAAAGGACGGACGAACGCGCCATAGGACAGGTGACGGTCCGGAGGAGCGAGCCCTGCTATTGCTCCACCACGATCACCAGGTACTTGGAAACGCTCCAGAACTTGTCCGCATCGGTGATCACCAGGCGCGTCCCGTCCTCCAGGCGGTAGCTGCTGGCCGGGTGGGAGGTGGCGAGCTTTGCCTTCTTCGCACCGATGGCGATCTCCGGGGTGGCCGTCACATCGACCACGGTGAACTGGTCCTTCGACAATCCCTCCGTGTTCAGCTTGTTCACGGCGCCGATGCCGACCACGCCGCCCTCCTTCGTGAGCACGCCCTTTTCCTTCAGTTCCTTGGCCGTTCCCACGATATAGTGGGCCGTGTTCATCTCATTGCGTTGCAGGTCCGCCAATTGGGACTTGTCGCGGTACATCTCGATGATGGTCGCCAGGGAGCTGTTGGTGCTGGCCAGTTCCTCCTTCAAGGTGTCGATCTCTGCGTTCTTGGCGTTCACCGTGTTCTCGTACTCGGCGATGGTGCGCTCCAGTTCCGTAAGCCGCGCGTTCGATCCTTTCGCCTGCTTCCGCAGGTTCGCCATCAACTGCTTGTTCTCGTCCAGCAGGGCATCGATGCGTGCCAGATCATCCATCATGCGCTTCTCCAGGTCCGCCGCATTCTCGCCGGAACCGGTCGGGGCCATCAGATCGCCTTGTTTCGCCCGGATGGTCCGCAGGTTCTCACTGATCCGGTTGAAGGTGCCGAAGAGCTCATTGATCGTGGAGTCGCGGTCGGCAACGGTCTCGGTGGCGCGTCGCTGGTCCTCCGCCAGTTGCTTGTACGGTTCAGAGGTCTTGGGGTCCTGCTCGCAGGCGAGGGTCAGGAGCGGGAAGGCGGCGAGGATGAGTTTCTTGTACATGATGTTGTGATCGGGTGGACAGTGCGTCCAAGGCAAAGGTACCTTGGGCATCGGACCGGCCCACGGCTGTTGAACGGAACTTCCGGCGGTCGCGGTACGTATACCGCGCGCACGATACCTTTATCGACCAACGAACCTTGCGGCACCTGCCGATATATGGACTACTGGCGATCACATCGCTGCTGTGCGAAGGCCGGGTCCAGGCACAACCCGATGAGCTCACGGGTGAGTTCGGGAAGTTGAGTGCGAAGGAGCGGGCCCGTATCGCACAACGTGAGGAGACCGAAGCCGGAGCGGACGTGGTGTTCACGGAGTTGATGGCCGGTGCCGAGGAACTGTTCAAGGCCCAGGACTACGATGGTGCTTTGCAGAAGTACAAGGAGGCCCGTACCCGACGGCCCTACAACGTGCATCCCAAGGTGAAGATCGAGGACCTGCAGGCCTTGATCAAGCGTCGTGAGGAGGAGAAGGCGGCGGCGATCCAGGAACCTCCACCATCGGAACCGGCACCGGTGACCCGAACGACCGACCATGCGGAAGCACCGGCCGGTCCCGGGAATGATGGACCGCCGCCGACCCTGTTGACCGACCCACCACCAATGCCACCCCCGAAGGAGGAGCCGCTCAAGGAACGCACTGTGGAGCATGCACCCCGGGAAAAGCAGCCTGACCCCGTGACCCGACCGGATCCCGTGGTGGTGCAGCCTGCTCCGCAGCTCGAGGAGGGCGAGCGCGTTTACAAGGAAGGGCGGTCGATCGTGGTGGAGACGACGGTGAACGAGGAGGATAGGCTGGTTGTCTACCGCAAGGTGTCCCACCCTTGGGGCGAGGAACATTACTTCCGGGAAGGGAGCACCATCTCCGAAAGGGCGTATCGTTCGGCTTTGGGCCGATGACCCCTCAGTCCGTCCGCGCCTTCAACTTTACCGGAAGGTCGAGCAGCGAACGGTAATCCTCCCCGGCTTCCTTCATGTCAAGGTCGTCCTTCGCATACCACCATTCCACCGTCACGCTCGATGCGCCGCTGGCATGCACATCGGCCAGCAGTTTCATCAGGTCGAGCAGGTATTTGGATGAGCTGGAGTTGAAGTAGGTGAGCTCGATCCGAAGGATGGTGCGGGCGGCCGGGGCTTGGGCGTAACGCTCGGCAAGGTCCTGCAGCGGACTGTAGAACCGGTCGGCGTTCTCCGGGATGGAGCAGCCGGTGATGGCGAAGTGCCCGTTGGTGCCATCCACGGAAACGGCCGGTGTCTTTTCAGTGGGGGAGAGTTCCAGTAGCAGGTCCATGGCGCTGCGCACGAATGTAGGAGGCCTTCAGGAGAACTGACGATCGTTTGCATCAGTCCCCCGTTCGTTGCTAGCTTCAGCGTGTCGAACGAAGCCCGATCACCATGGCGATACGAACCATCCTCGTTCCGTACGATTTCTCCGAATGTGCGACCGATGCCCTGCGGGTGGCCGCGAAGTTGGCGAGGCTCACCGGTGCGGTCATCGATGTGGTCCACATGTACGAGCAGATGATGGACTTCCACACGGAGAACCAGCGTATCCGCGATGAGATCGAAGCGAAGCTCGAACAGGTGCCCGAACAACCCTTCCTGCGCGGCATCGAGCTCAAGAAGTTCATGCTTCGGCAGATGGGACTGAACGAGATCTTCAAGAACGAGCGGCTGCAGAAGGCGGATCTCGTGGTGATGGGGACGCATGGCACCACCGGTCTCCGCGGCGGCATCGTCGGGTCCAATACCCAACGCATCGTCAGGCAGGCACCGATGCCGGTGCTCGTCATCAAGCACAGGATCGAGGATTTCGATGTGAAGGACCTCGTGTACGCCTCCAACTTCACCCCGGAGGATGTGGACAAGTTCGATGCCTTCACCCCCCTCATAGAACTGTTCGACCCGAAGATCCATCTGCTCAAGGTGAACACCCCTCGCAGCTTCGAGCGCAGCGATGATAGCAACCGGGCCATCGACCGGTTCCTGCAGCGGTATGAGCTGAAGAAGTACACGGCCAGTGTGTACAACGACCTGAGCATCGAGGAGGGCATCCTCAACTTCGCGAAGGGCATCGACGCGGACCTCATCGCCATGGCCACCCACGGCCGTACGGGCTTCTTCCACGTGGTGAACGGAAGCCTCACCGAGGATATCGTGAACCACACCAATTTCCCCGTGCTGAGCGTCCGGCTCTAGGAGCAAAGCACAAGCTCGCGGTGTGCCGGTCGGTTCGGGCGGGATGGAGATCGCCCCCGGCATCGCGTATATTTACGCCAAACGGATCCGTCAATGAAATTCCTGTTCCGCTCTTTCGAAGCCAAGCGCAAGGAGATCGTCGAAGTGGAGATCGATCAGCCGACCAAGGTGAAGTTCATGACCGCACGCGACCTCAAGGCCTATCGGATGGGGAAGACCTATTCGTACCACGGTGGCATGTTCGAGGAATCGCCGGTCCGCTTCGTGATCCCGTACGATGGTCAGTGGACCGCCGTTGTGGAGAAGGGCACCTTCCGCGCACCGCTGGAGGTGGCCGCCCATTGCCGCGTGCTTTCCCCGAACGGACTGGTTCGCTCCTCGATCGCCATGGACGCACCACCGGAGATCCGGCAGTTCGCGATCGACCGCGAGAGCATCGAGGATGCGGCGCAACATGCGTCGGAGATCAGCCTCGCGTCGCGAAGTGAGGGCTGATGAACTGATCCACCGTTCCCGGCGTTATCAGCATGGACGATATGGCTGCGCACAAGGAAAGAGAACGGTTGGAGCGCTTGCTCCGCGGTCAAGCGGACCTTATGCAGGAGGTGCACCTGCTGCTCGGGTCCGAACAGAAGCATGATGACCTGCTTCGCGCCGCGGTGCTGAGCAGCTCGGGCCGGGACATCGTTCATCTCAGTCGTGTGGATCCCGACCGCGTCTTCCATCTGAATAGCATCCGGACCCTATGCGTCCGTTACCGCCTGCGCTTCCTGCCGGGAGGTCTGTTCAAGGGTCCCATCCCGAACACCGCCATCCGCGCCTTGCGTGACCTGGAGCGTGTCGCGGAGGAACCGCTCAAAGGGTTCATGGTCATGGCCCCCTCCGCTCGGTTCAAGCTTTGTGACAGTGAGGTGGATCCCTTGTTGTTCGTGCCCTTGGGGAACGACCGATACTACCTCGTGCATAAGTGGGGTACCGATGTTTCATGGACACGGGCGGTCGTCAACTGGCCGCTTCGCGAGGTACTGACCCTGGCTACGACGGTCCTGGTGCTCGGGTCGATGCTCGGCCTGCTCATACCGACCGGATGGGTCACCACATCGCCGGACGCCGGCTTTTGGGGTGCGCACCGCGTAC
>JAGQVR010000190.1 GCA_020437875.1 Flavobacteriales bacterium | reverse complement strand
CCCTGGCGCAGGTGGACGAAAACCGGAACGAATGGCTCACCACCTACCCCAATGTGGAGGTCTTCGCCCAGCATTTCGAGGTGAGCGAGGCCATGGCCAAGGCCTTGCAGGACCAGGCCTCCAAGGAGGAGGTGGAGTTCAGTGCGGAGGGTTGGGAACGATCGAAGGAGCTGATCGAACTCCGGTTGAAGGCCCTGATCGCACGCGATCTCTGGGATACGTCCGCCTACTGGCAGGTGATCAATGCGGTGAACCCCGTGGACCGAAGCTTCCAAAAGGCCATTGAAGCCCTCTCGAACGACACCTTCCAGCGGATGGGCATGGCCAAGCAGTGAGGCCTACGCCACCTGTTAATGCCCTGTTAAGACCCTCGGTTCGCGCCGCCATGTGCTAAATTCGCGCCACAAATCGAACCGTACTCCGATGAAAGACAAGATCCAGATCGCGCTCCTGAGCGTCATCGCCGTGGCCCTGGTCGCCCTTGCTGTGAAGCAGTTCAGCGGCGACAGCCCCTCGAAGAGTTCGACGGTGGCCGCCACCCAGTCCGCTGCCACCAACACCCCACCGGTGGAGAGCTTCGACCCGATGGCCAACAATGCCGCTCCAGTGGACAACACCCCGAAGACCACGGTGAACTTCGAGGAGTATGAGCATGCCTTCGGGAATATCAAGCAGGACAGTGAGAACAAGCATGTCTTCAAGTTCACGAACACCGGTACCGAGCCGCTGATCATCGAGACCGCGAACGGCTCTTGCGGATGCACCGTGCCGAACTACCCTAAAGCGCCGATCCCTCCCGGTGGTACCGGCGAGATCGAGGTGGAGTACAAGCCCGGCAAGCAGGAGAACGCACAGACGAAGACCGTTACGGTGATCGCGAACACCGAACCCAAGGAAACGACCCTGCGCATCACGGCCAACGTGCAGAAGATCTGATCCTCGATCAACGCATCATTGGTAAAGCCGCCTCTCCGGGCGGCTTTCCTCGTTCATGAGCTGACCGGTCATGCCTTCGGGGCGGTATCGTCCGGCAAAGCCGAAGCAACCGCCACGAGGCATGGGCGTCATTCCTTTGTACAGGCCCGCCACTGCTTGTCAACATGAAGCTGATACACATCGCCCGAAGCTTCGCCTGCTCGGTACTGATCGTTGGGGGCATTTCGAGCGCCAGTGCCCAGGACTTCCCGTTCACGAGCGGCCCGATACCTCCCTGCCAGACGAGCGACTTCACCGCGACCGTCAGTGGTGTCGGATGGCTTCAGTCAAGTTGGTGGGGTTGGGGAGCGTTCATCCAGTCCATCACGATCAACATCACCTCGGACCATCCGCAGACATTGAGCATCTCCCTGACCTCTCCGGAGGGGACCACCCTGCTCCTATCCGCGTTCAATGGGGCGGGTGGGCAGAACTACACGAACACGACGTTCATTTCCGGAGGGAACGATATCACGGCGGCGAGTGCACCGTTCACCGGTTTTTACAGCCCACAAGGAGGCTACTTCGACGTCTTTGACAATGAGAACGCGGATGGCGTTTGGACCATCTCCGTTCAGGACACCGCCTGTGCGAACGGGGGTACCGGCCCCGGGGGGACGTGGACACCCGGCTGGTTCGATGGCACGGGATCGGGGGGATTCTCCTTCGGCTTCAACTCGCCGCCGACATGTCTCGGATGGATCCCCTCAGGTAGCGAGACGGTGTGCACCGGGGGGACCTTTGACATCCTGTCGTATTACACCAACATCAACAACTGGTACGAGTACTCCTTCGGCTCCTGGTCCGGCATCCCCTTCGACCCTGCGGCTGCGCCACCAGGATCCTATTATGTGGATGCGTATGACCCATGGGAAGGTTGTTGGTACCCGGCCACCTTTGATGTGATCGAAGTCCCGCAATCGGACCTGGGACCGGACCTCACCCTTGTTCAATGCGATAACGAGGGTCCCGTGGACCTCACAACGCTTTTCAGCATCGCGCCGGGCACGGGTGCGTTCTGGTTCAATGGTACGCCGATCAGCAACGGCGCCGCTGCTTCGGTGAGTACGGATGGCACCTACCAGGTGGTCAGCAACGTGGGGACCGGATGTGGTGATACCGCGCTGGTCTTCCTATCCACGACCAACGCCCCCGACCTCGGAACGGACCAGATGGCCAGCATCTGTCCAGGTGGCACATTCGACCTTTCTGGCTTATTCGAGACGACAGGCGCCATCACTGACTGGAGCTTCGGCGGTGCACCCTTCCTCTCACCCGCATCAGCGAGCCAGGCCGGCACTTACACCCTCGTTGCAACAGCGCCCAATGGGTGTTCGGATATGGCGCAGGTGGATCTGACATTGGGGTCCTCACCACAACTCGGTCCGGATCAAGCCATAGCCGGATGCTCCGACCAAGTGGTCGATCTTGCCGCGCTCTTCCCCGCTGCCGGAGCTTCCATCGAATGGAGTCTTCAGGGGATCCCTGTTGTGGACCCTTCCGCAGTAACCCTGGCGGGCATCTATCAAGTGGTGGCCTCCTCCGGGGCGGGTTGCACGGACACCGCATTCGTGTCCTATGCCCCCACAACGGCGCCCGATCTTGGACCGGATGTGACCACGAGCACCTGTGCGGGGGACCCCACTGACCTCTCACTGCATCTGCCGGATCTCGGCACGACGACCTGGAGCCTCAACGGAACTGTGGTCCCGGACCCGACCACGGTGAGCGAAGCCGGGATCTACGCGGCCATCGTGACCGATGCTTCCGGTTGCCAGGATACCGCCCTTGTCGAACTTCTCCTGGAACCATTGCCTGTGCTCGGCGCGGACCAGGAGATCGCGATCTGCGCGGGCGAGGCTGTTGATCTGACCGCCCTGATCAACAGCGGTGCGGCCAGCGTGCAATGGAGCTTATCCGGCGTACCAGTGCAGGATCCAGGATCGGTCGTCACGGCCGGGACCTATGATGTACTTGCCACCAGTGCGGCTGGTTGCAGTGCAACGGCGTCCATCACCATCGTGGTGAACGATGTGCCGGACCTCGGGCCGGACCAGGCAGGCATCATCTGTAGCGGAGATGCATCCGATGCGACCGGTCTGTTCAACACGGACGGGCTCAACACCACCTGGACCCTGAACGGTGGCAGCGTGACCGATCCAAGCACGCTCCAGGAGGCTGGCGATTATCGTCTCATCGCCATTGACCTGAACGGCTGTGCGGATACGGCCTACTTCGTACTTGACCTACTGCCCCTGCCTTCGCTCGGTCCGGACCAGAGCTATTCCCTGTGTCCCTGGCAGACCATCGACCTGACCGCCGTGGTGGAAGTGGACGGGAACGATGTCGCGTACACACTGGCCGGGATGGATGTCTCGGATCCGGATGCCGTTCATGAAGCAGGCACCTACACGATCACTGCCTCGAATGCGCTGGGCTGCAGCGATGAGGTATCCGTAGTGATCGAGAACGTGGAATGTGCATGTGAGGCCGACTTCACCCATGATGCGCAATGCGTGCAGGAGCCGGTACAATTCACCTTGCTGGCCGATTCCGCCGTGGTCGGTGCAATGTGGTCCTTCAACGGAGCCGCTCCCCCGAGCTCCGCCCTTGATCCGCTTGTCGCCTTCTCCGAAGCCGGCACCATCACGGTCACGATGGAAGTGACCTTGAGCTGTGGCATGGTGGTGGTTGAACAAGCGATCGATCTGGCCGATTGTGCATTGAACTGCAGCGTGTGGCTCCCGAACAGCTTCACCCCGAACGGCGACGCGCTCAACGACGTGTGGAGCTGGAAGGGCGATTGCGAACCCGAGGACTTCCACATGGACATATTCGACCGGTTCGGCACGCTCATCTTCGCCTCCGTGGATCCCTACAAGGCCTGGGATGGCACCATCGGTGGATCACCGGTACCCCCCGGGGTGTATTCCTACCGCGCCGGTTATCGCCTGCCCTACCAGAAGCCGAAGGACGTGCGTGGGTCGATCACGTTGCTGCGTTGACCACGAGCCGATCGATCGCTGTTGCCAGCCTGTGATCCTTCTCCGTGACCGCGCCACCCGCATCATGGGTGCTCAACGCGATATGGACGGTATTGTAGACGTTGGACCACTCGGGATGGTGGTTCTGCTTCTCCGCGATCATGGCCACACGGGTCATGAACGCGAAGGCCTCGCTGAAGTCCTTGAAGGTGAAGCTGCGGCTAAGCTTGCCTTGCCTGATGTCCCAACCCGCGCTCATCGGTGGATCGGGAGTTCGATGATCCCCGGCATCTCATCCACCTCGCGCTGCACCAGCTGCATCTCGTCCACGAGGTGCTTCGCCCCGGCGAACTTGTCCACGATGAATAGCACGTAGCGGACATCCACGCAGATGTTCCGGCACTTCGCCGGATCGAACTGGATGTCGCTCATGGTGCTCTCCCAGGTCCGGTCGAAGTTGAGACCGATGAGCTCTCCGCGGCCATTGAGGACCGGGCTGCCACTGTTACCGCCCGTGGTGTGCAGCGAAGAGGTGAAGCAAACAGGCATCGTTCCGTTCACCCCATAGCGACCATAGTCCTTCGCGGCATGCAGGGCGAGCAGGCGTTCGGGCACATCGAACTCCACATCGCCGGGTATGTACTTATCCACCACACCGTCCAGAGTGGTGAAGGGCTCATATACCACGGCATCCCGCGGTTCACTACCCTCCACCTTGCCATAGGAAAGGCGCAGGGTGCTGTTGGCGTCGGGCCAGAACGTCCGTTCGGGCTCGAGTTCCATCATCCCCTTCACGTACGTGCGCATGGCCGCCTCGATCCGATCGCTCAGCACGGCATGCTCCGGACGTACCTGCTCCAGGAAGCTCCGGAAGAAGGAGCGCGCCGTCTTGAATGCCGGGTCCGCGGCAGCGAGCTTCGCGAACTTCTTCGAGGGCAAGGCCAACGCCTTCCTCAGCTTCGTCTCATCGGTGAAGATGCTTCGGGCGTAGAGGTCGCGTACCCAGGCATCACCATTCCCCCGGTACCGCGTATCGATCTCACGCAGTACGGCAGGCTGGTTGGCGACCGGAACGTTCGCCCGGTAGATGGGAAGCAGGGCCTTGAAGACCTGCTCGTCAACGGTAGCATCGTAGTCCTTGAAGAAGCCGCGGATGTTGCCGGCGCGCTCATCCGCCTTCGTTCGGAACTTGCCATCAGCCTCGAGCTTCGCATGGTCCTCCACCAGCTCACGGAAGCCATCGGCGAAGCGCAGCACCTCCGGACCGTAGTACACCATTTCCACAAAGAGGTCGCGGGAGATGGCCAGTGGGACATAAGCTTCGTACAGGCTCTTCAATTCGGGCAGCACGGCCTGGAGGTCGGTCCGATCCCGCTTCATGGCCAAGTCCGTATACACCTGCTCCTGTTCACGCTTGTGATCAAGTGTCCGCAGCTCCTTCAAGCCGCGCACCTCACCGATCCACTTCTTGTAAGCGTTGCTGATGCCGGCCTGCTTGTCCGCATACTGGATCCGGGTCTTGTCGCTGTTGCGCATGGCGGCGTCGATCACCGCGAGGCTGGCGGACCGCATCTTGATCCGGAGC
>JAGQVR010000189.1 GCA_020437875.1 Flavobacteriales bacterium | reverse complement strand
CCCGTTGGTCGCTCTTGCTGACCCTTGGGATACTGGTCATCTGCAGTTCGAACATCAACTGGGGCAAGGAGCACTGGCGCACGGTCCTGCAGGTCGATGCCCGGGGCTACCATGCCTATCTCCCCGCTCTGATCATTGAAGGCGACCCGAACTTCTCATCCTTCGATGCGATCGAACGGATCTATACCGATGACCCCGCTGGTGTATACGACTACCGGGCCTCGGTCGATGGGGTGCACATCAACAAGTACTTCCTGGGAACGGCCCTCGTGCAACTCCCCGTGTTCCTGGCAGCACACGGGTACGCGCTGATCACCGATCAACCAGCCGATGGTTGGTCGAAGCCGTACGTGGTGGCCGTGAACCTGTCAGCGATCGCGTCAGTGCTGCTTGGCCTGTGATGCCTTGCGCGGCTTCTTGGCTCTTACGGGGTCCGCGATGCCCATATCGCCTTCACCCTGATCTGCTTCACCTTCGGCACGAACCTCTTCTACTACACGATCGTGGCACCCGGAATGAGCCATGCGTACAGTTTCGGGCTGAGTAACGTATTCCTGCTCGTAGGTAGACGGCTGGCCCTTGCACCGCGCGGTCGATATCTGCTGATGCTCGGCGCCCTGCTCGGTCTTATCGTACTCATCCGGCCAGTGA
Organism: Flavobacteriales bacterium; assembly: GCA_020437875.1. Lineage (GTDB taxonomy): Bacteria > Bacteroidota > Bacteroidia > Flavobacteriales_F > PHOS-HE28 > PHOS-HE28. Next base: position 4,900 of record JAGQVR010000189.1, on the reverse strand, counting down.
ATGGGTTGATCCTCCTGGCTCTCCCGATCCTGTTCGATAACGATATGCAGGTCAAGAACCTGCTATCATTCCTACGGAACAGTCCGGTGTACGCGGTCGGTACCGGCTTGCTCGCCGCCTTGGTATTGAGCCTGCAGTTCTCGTACTATCGCTGGGCCACGGGGCATTGGATCGTCTATAGCTATGGCGAGGAGGGCTTCGATTGGTCCGATGCGCACATGCTGGACCTCTTGTGGAGCTACCGGAAAGGCCTATTCGTCTACACCCCTATCGCCCTGTTGGCCTGCGGAGGGTTGGTGATGCTCTGGCGGCAATACCGCGGAGCCGCCATCAGCTGGCTCCTCTTCTTCACCGTGCTCACCTATGTGCTTTCTTCATGGTGGAACTGGTGGTATGGTGGCAGCTTCGGTTCCCGGGTATTCGTGGAGTACCTGGGGCTCTTCGCCCTTCCATTCGCGCTTGCATTGACCCACGCTCCGATGCGGTGGCGCCGCGTGATGGTCGTTTGCTCGATCGCCCTCATCCTGGTCTGCCAGATCCAGACCTATCAGGCCCGCTATTATCGGATCCATTGGTCGGATATGAACAAGGAACGGTACTGGGATGAGTTCCTTCGTATCGACAGGCTCATTGACCATGAAGCAGGTGCTTGACCAGATGCAGCGCCAGATGCTGGTCCCGGACCGGCCGGGACGCATCATCTCCCTCGTCCCTTCCCAGACCGAACTGCTCCACGACCTCGGCCTGGGCGATCGCGTGGTCGGCATCACCAAGTTCTGCGTGCATCCGGTGGAGTGGTTCCGCAGCAAGGCCCGCGTTGGCGGGACGAAGAAGGTGGACATCGACAAGGTGCGCGCTCTGAAGCCCGAGCTGATCATCGGGAACAAGGAAGAGAACGAGCGGACGGATATCGAGGCCATGAAAAAGGAGTTCCCCGTCTGGATGAGCGATGTGCGCGACCTGAAGGACGCGACCGACATGATCACCCGCATCGGATCGATCACTGGAACGGAGGACGGTGCCACCCGGATGGTCAAGCACATCGACCAGGCATTCCATGGTCTGAAGCCGTTATCACCCGCCCTTTCGGCCGCCTACTTCATCTGGCAGGACCCGTTGATGGTGGCTGGCGGCGACACCTTCATCAACGACATGATGCGGCATTGTGGGCTGGTCAACGTCTTCGCACCATGTCCAGGGCGCTATGTGGAAGTGACAAGCAGGGAGCTGGCCGCTGCGGACCCGGACGTGATCCTGCTCTCTTCCGAGCCCTTCCCGTTCGCTGAGAAACACATCGCTCAGTTCAATATGATCTGCCCGGGCTCGCCGGTGCGGCTCGTGGATGGAACCTACTTCAGCTGGTACGGCAGTCGTCTCATGCATGCTCCGTCGTACTTCCGGTCGCTGTTGGAGGAGATGATCCCCTCCGGCGGTCACCCCTGATCATCGATCCTCAACCACATACTTGAACGGTCATAGAGGCGTTCCAACGGCGGCCCATCCTTTGCTGGTCGGCTACTTTTGCCGGGCATCAGCACCCATGCGTTCGCTCCTCTCCTTCCTCCTGTGCATTGGCCTGTCGTGGGCGCATGGGCAGCGCGTGGGGTTGGTGCTGAGCGGCGGTGGCGCCACCGGGTTGACCCATATCGGCGTGATGAAAGCCCTGGAGGAGAACGGTGTGCCCATCGACTACATCGCGGGCAGCAGCATGGGAGCCTTGGTCGGTGGCCTTTACGCGGCTGGATACTCCCCGGCCCAGATCGACTCGCTCTTCCATACCGAGCTGTTCCAGATCATGGCCGCCGGGGGGATCGAGCCGCGTTTCCAGTACTATTTCAAGCAGGATGCTCCGGATGCCTCGCTCATCACGCTACGTCTCGACCTGGACACCCTCCTGCAGTACTCGCTACCGACGAACCTGCGCGAGCCGGCCTTGATCGACTTCGAGCAGATGACGAGCCTCGGGCCTGTCTCCGCGGCCTCGGGCTATGACCTTGACAGCCTGTTCGTCCCGTTCCGCTGTGTGGCTTCGGACATCACGGATCAGCGTTCGGTGGTGTTCCGGGAGGGCGACCTGGCCCAGGTGATCCGGGCCAGCATGAGCTATCCCTTCTACTTCAAACCGATCCGTGTGGACGGCCACCTGATGATGGATGGAGGACTTTACAACAACTTCCCCAGTGATGTGATGTACAGTGACTTCATGCCGGACCTGATCGTGGGGAGCAACGTGGCCTACAACAGTCCTCCACCGAACGAGGATGACCTGATCGGGCAACTGCGTGCCATGATGCAGGAGCGGACCAGGTACGAGATCGAGTGCGAGAACGGGATCATCGTGGAGCCGCGTACGGCCACATCGCTCTTCGACTTCACCGACCCGGCCACGGCGATCGCGGATGGATACGCTGCGGCCATGGAACGGATGCCGGAGATCCTGGCCCAGGTGCACCGTCGTGTCGACCCGGCTGAACTCGACCTCAAGCGCCGCGCGTTCCGCAAGCGGATCCCACCGATGGTCTTCGACCAGGTGCGGATCCATGGCCTCACGAGGTCGCAGACGCGCTTCGTTGAGCGCAGCCTCGATCGGCGCCGGGGCCTGCTCATCCCGGAGACCCTCAAGCCGGTGTACTTCCGGCTGGTGGCCGACCAGAACATCGCCAGCCTCTATCCGAAGGCCACCTACGTGCCGGAGAGGGACCGCTTCAACCTCGACCTCTTTGTGAAGCGTGAGAAGAACCTGCAGGTGCGCTTCGGCGGCATGTTCTCCTCCCGTCCGGTGAACACGGGTATGGTGGCCCTCCGCTATCATCTGTTCGGCCAGAGTTCCGCGCACATCGAGGCCTCCTCCTATTTCGGCAAGTTCTATGCAGCGGGCCAGCTGAAGTTCCGCGCTTACCTGAGCACGAAAGCACCGATCTACCTGGAACCCGTGTTCAATCTGCATCGGTGGGACCATTTCCGCAGCTTCAGCACCTTCTTCGATGAAGTGAAGCCGTCCTACATCGTGATCCGCGAGGTCTACGGCGGCCTCAACGCAGGCATGGGCCTGGACAATAAAGGGCTCCTGCACTACGACCTGCGCGTCGGCGAGACACTGGACCGCTATTACCAGGGGCTTGACTTCACCGCCTTCGACACCACCGATGCCTCCTACTTCCGGAACATCACCACCGGAATGACCATCGAGCGGAATTCCCTGAACCGGAAACAACACCCGAACGCCGGCGAGTCATTGATGGCCTCGTTACGCTATGTCGGCGGCGATGAGCGGACCGAACTGGGATCGACCAGCGCCGACAAGCTCCTCTTCAAGTCGCGTCATGACTGGGTCGTGGCCAAGGTGACCTTGGACAAGTACTTCCTGCCTCGCGGGATCTTCAAGTTCGGTTTCCTCGCGGAAGGGGTGTACAGCACCATGCCGGCCTTCCAGAACTACACGGCCAGTGTGATCCGGTCTCCGGCCTTCCAGCCCACCCCGGAGATAAAGACCTACTTCATCGATCGGTTCCGCTCCCCGAAATACCTCGCCGGCGGCGTACGCACCATCATCGCCGTGGCGCGGAACAGGTTCGACCTGCGGCTTGAAGGCCATGTCTTCCAACCGTACGAACCCTTCCTGCAGGCCGAGGACAATACGGCAAGCACCTCAGCAGCCTTCTCCGAACGCTATTACATCGGTTCCGGATCACTGATCTACCAGAGCCCGCTCGGACCCGTGTGGTTCAACCTGAGCTACTTCGATGGCCTGCGGGAACCATGGGCCTGGAGCCTGAACTTCGGCTACATCCTGTTCAACCACAAGGGGCTCGAATGATCACGCACGACCTGCTCGACGCTTATGAGGCCGTGAAGGGCGAGTACGAATTGCTGCCCTGGGGCAAGCGGCCGGATGAGAAGTTGTGGGGAGCCGTGGATGGTCTCCTGCTCGACCTGCATCTGGTGAAGCACGGCTATGCCACCGATGGATACGAGAAGTTCCTGGAGAAGGAATTGAAGCGGCTGTGTGCGGATGATACAGTGATCGAACGGATCCGAGGAATGCGGATGTGAGCGACCACTGGGAGATGTTCGTTCTGGTATCCAGACCAACGGTGAACCCAATCAGAGGAACAGGCCGGAAATACGGAAGCCCTCTCGTGGAGGGCTTCCGTATTTGATCAGTTCGATCAAGCCTGAGCGGTCGGGCCTCCGAAGTTCATCGGCACCTCGGGCATTTCGCTCTCACGGATGGTGCCATGCACCTGCTCGAACTTCTGCACGTTGTCCGCCAGCGCGCGCATGAGACGCTTCGCGTGTTGCGGTGTGAGGAGGATGCGTGACCGCACCTTCGCCTTGGGCACACCGGGCATCACACGCACGAAGTCCACCACGAACTCCGAGTTGCTGTGGGTGATGATGGCGAGGTTGCTATAGATGCCATCGGCCACCTCCTCGCTGATCTCGATGTTCAGCTGGTTGGGCCGGTTCTGGTCGTTCTGGTCTGCCATGTTCGGATCTTATTGAACGCGCAGGGGCGCGAATGCTCGCGCCCCTGTCACGTTGGTCATCATCAGTCGTTCACCTCTTCGGAGGTCACGCTCTCCGCCTGGAGACGCGCATACTCGTCCTTGTTGGCCACGATGGTGTTCTGGTAGGCACGTGCGCCGGTACCGGCCGGGATCAGGTGACCCACGATCACGTTCTCCTTCAAACCGTTCAGGTGGTCCTCCTTCGCGCTCACAGCAGCCTCGTTCAGCACCTTGGTGGTCTCCTGGAAGGAAGCCGCCGAGATGAAGCTGTCGGTCTGCAGCGAAGCGCGGGTGATCCCCTGGAGCATGATGCGTGCCGTGGCGGGCTTGGCCGGGCGGGCCTCCACCAGTGCGGCATCCTTGCGCTTCAGTGCGCTGTTCTCGTCACG
>JAGQVR010000018.1 GCA_020437875.1 Flavobacteriales bacterium | reverse complement strand
CCACGGGTCCGCTGTGCAGACCGATGCGCAGGGTCCATGGCTGCTTGCCCGCCGCCACGTGCTCCTTGTGCCATTCGTTCATGATGTGGTTCACCTCCATCGCTGCCATCACGGCCTTCACGGCGTGGTGTGGATCCGCCTTCGGCACCCCACAAGCGCTCATGTAACTGTCGCCGATGGTCTTGATCTTCTCGATCCCGTAGCGACCGATCACCTCATCGAAGCGGATGAAACAATCGTCCAGTTCGTTCACCAGTTCCTCCGGCGTCATCTTCTCCGCCATCTGCGTGAAGCCCTTCATATCGGTGAACATCACGGTCACCTGGTCGTAGCGGCGCGCCGTGGCCTTTCCCTTCTCCTTCAGCTCCTCGCTCACCTCCTTCGGCAGGATGTTGAGCAGCAGGTCCTCGATCCGCACCTTCTGTCCTTCGATCTCCTTGCTCTGGGCCACCACCTCGGCGGTGCGTTCCTCCACCTTGCGCTCCAGGATGAGGTTACGCATGCGTAGCTGGCGTTCACGCACCTTGATGTAGCTGAAGAGCGCGATGCTGATCGCAAGGACAAGCGCGGTGTAGAACCACCAGCTGCGGTACCACGGCGGCAGGATGGTGAACTCCAGCTCGGCGGGTGGGTCGCTCCAGAGGCCGGTGCGGTCCATGGCCTTCACCTGGAAGGTGTAGCTGGCGGGCGGGAGTGCGGGATAGTACGCATCCGTCTCGGTGGTGATCGGTTGCCAGTCCTCATCTAGGCCCTTCAGCTTGTACATGTAGCGAACGGCACCTGGATCGCTCAGGGAAACGCTGCTGTATGCGATGCGCACGTTGCGGTCGCTGTGGCTGAGGCGCACCTCCTGCATCGGCCGGTCCTCGAGGTTCACTTTCCAGCCGCGGATCGCCACGAGCGGTGGCACGGAGCGTTCAGCCTCCTTCTCACTGCCCACGCGCGTGGCTCCGTTCGCCGTACCGAACCAGAGGTCGCCGTTCTTGGTGGTCCACACCGCGTTCGGCTTCACCTCGATGCCCGTGAAACCGGCGCGTTCGGTGAAGGCCACGAAACCGCCCTTCTTCGGACGCCACTTGTTCAGGCCCTTGTTCGTGCCGATCCACACATGGCCGTGCTGGTCGCGACCGAGCGCCTTGATCGTATTGCTCAAGAGGCCTTCGGCCTCGGTGAAGCGCTGCACCTCCTTGCCATTCTCGATAACAATGATCCCCTGTCCTTCGGTGCCGACCCAGATGCGGCCTTCGTCATCCTGCACGAACGAGGTGGCGGTGAAGGAGCGACCGAGATCGATGGGTTTCGCCTGACCATTGTCGATCCGGGTGATGCCGTGCACCGTGCTACCCACCCAGATGCTACCCTTCTTATCGCGGAAGATGGCCACCACATGGTTGCCCGCAAGCCCATCATCCTCGGTGATGAAGGTCGGTGGTGTGCCGGAGCCGGGCAGGTAACGACGAAGGCCGTTCAAGCCTCCCACCCAGATCTCACCGGATTGACCCACCTCGAGCGCCGTGACCTTGCCTTCGGCGAGGGTTCCCGAGAGTTCGATGTCGCCGGTCACCCTGTCCGTGCGTGGATCGTAGCGCAGCAGGCCACCATGGTCGGTCCCGATCCACATATAGCCTTTGTCGTCCTCGCGCAGGCTGCGAATGAAGTTGTCCGTGAGCGCACCCTGCTGCGCGGTGATGGTACGCACCCCTCCCCTTCCATCCCGCCCGGACAGGATGACGATGCCGCCGTTGGTGCCGAACCAGGCCCGGCCATTGTCATCCTCGGCCACGGCCCACACCTGTGGATCGGTAAGGCCATCGTCGGTTCCGAAACTGACGAAGCGATCGCCCTTGAAGATGTCGAGGCCGTTGTCGTTGGTGCCGATCAGGAGGTTTCCTTCACGGTCACGTCCGATGCAGCGGATGAAGGTGCTGTGCAGCCCATTGGACTTGCTGAAGCTCCGCACGCCGTCCTTGGCGACAACGGAGATGCCGCCATCAATGGTCCCGACCCAGACCTGTCCGTCATTGTCCTCCCCGAAGCAGTAGACCGCGCCACTGCCCAGGCCGTTCGCTGGCGAATACTGGGCCACCTTGCCACCCTCGAGTTTGAAGGCCCCTCCCCCCCGCGTGCCGAGCCATACCGCGCCTCGACCATCCTGGAAGATGTTGTTGCACAGGAAGAGCTCCTGCCATCCGGGCAAGGCCAACTCCGTGAAACGGTCCTTACCCGGTTCCAACGCACGCAACGTACCGCGGTCCTCGACCACACATACTCTTCCATCCGCGAGGCTTACGATGTTCAGCAGCACCTTCTGCAAGCCCTTGTCCTCTGCGAACGACACAGCTTGGATCTGGTCACCTTCTTCGGGAATATCAGTGAAACGTAGCGCGCCATGACCAGCGGTACTCGCCCAGATGCCGCCGTCGCTGGCCTGCACGAGCCCGGTGATGGCACTGTGCATGTCCTTGCCGAAGTGGAAGGCGCGGAACCGACTGCCGTCATAGTACGTGATGCCACCGTCGAGGTGACCCACCCAGAGATGCCCTTCCTTGTCCAACAAGAGCGAACGACCGCCGTTCGGGGCCACTCCTTCCTGGGTGCCGTGGTTCACAACGGTGTTCCCGTCGTAGCTGGCCAGGCCCGCCTCCGTGCCGATCCACACCAAGCCATATCCGTCCTGCAGTGTGGCGTACACCTTGGATGCTGGCAGCCCTTCCTGTACCCCGATGTTCTCGAAGAAGTAGCGTTGCCCATGTGCCGATCCTGAAAGCAGGAGCGTCAGGGCCAGCGGCCACGTATTGAGCAGCACCCCCTTCAGGCGGGGCAGGATCATTCCGCGAAGGGTCGGTCGCATCGGCTGGTCTATCGGGTCAGTTCGTAGAAGGAGGCATCGCTGCCGGCGGCATCGGACACCACCACGGTCTTGTCCACGCTCTCGCTGTAGTTCTGCATCTGCGCCTTCAACGAGCCATAGTTGAAGTAGCTGTAGATGTCATCCTTGCGCGCATCCACCGGCACCCAGTAGGCCTTGCCGCCCACCGATTTGCCATGGCCCGAATACCACACGAGGATGGTGCTCACCTTGTTCGTACGCACGAGGTCGCGCAGCTCGATGTTGAAGAAGCGGTCGAACTGTTCCTTGGTGAGGTTCTTCTTGTTGATGGTGCGCGAGACGGAATAGTTGGCGAATGCCTTCTGCATCTTCGCGGCATCGCCCCCACCCACCGCCGGGAAGTTGCGGTAGTTGGAGTTCTCGATGTGGATGACCCAGGTGGAGCCGGAACGCGAGCTGCTGGATGATGTGGAGGTGGGTGCGGATGCGGTGGCGGTCTCCGCCGGCTTGGGCACCGGAACGACCGCTTTCCTGACCAGTGCGAAGACCTGGTCGGCGCTGTTGCCGTACTGGTCCTCGGCATGCACGGTGAAGCGGTCCTTGCCTTTCACGTCCACCTTGATGCTGAACTCCGGGTTCATCTGGTCCGGTGCATAGCTCGCGTTCACACCGTCCACCGCGATGAGGCGGATGGGCGAACCGTCGGAGACACGCCCCTCGACGAAGACGCTCTCCTTGTCCGCGTCGATGGTGATCAGCTGGTCCGCCGATGCGACCGGTGCGGTGAGTGCGATGACCGGTGCGATGCCCTCGCTGCGCTCCACCTTCAACACCGTGGAGGTGAGGTTGTCATACACATCCACCGCCTGCACCACGAGTTCCTTGTCCGCCGCACCCCACGGGATCACCGCGAAGAACTGCGGGTCCTTCTCCTCCGGATCGTACTGCGCCACCGTGCCATTCACGGTGATGGTCTTCAGCAGGCTGCGGTCGAGGATGTGACCGCTCACCTTGAGGTGCGACAAGGAAGCCGAGACCTGGGCCACGCTATCGCGGCTGAAGGGTTCCACGACGGTGAGGCGCGGGGCATCGCTCTCGCGGTTCATCTCGAAGACCTGGTGGGCGATGCGTGCGCGGGATTCCTCGATGCGCTTGCGGTCGTCGATGGTGTAGGTGGTGTTCCCTTCCATCTCCTTCTGCGCGTGCTCCAGATCCTTCAGCGCACCATCCATGTCCAGGTTGGCCTCCTTGCATTCTGCCCGGAGCAATAACACTTCCACATCCTTCGGGTCCTCCACGAGGATCCGGTTCAGGTCGTTCACTGCGTTCTGGTGCTGGCCGTAGCCGTGGTAGTAGCGGGCACGTTGCAGGTAGACCGCCCGGTCCGTGCGCCCCAGCGCCACACAACGGCTGATGTCATCGATCGCCTTGGCGTATTCCTTCTGCGCCGCGTAGGCCTTGCTGCGCCAGAACAGGGCATCGGTGCTTTGTGGGTTCAACTCGAGGGCCAGCCTGCACTTGTCGATGGCTTTCTCCAAGGTCCGCATCTGCATGGTGGGACCGGTGTACCGTTCGTAAAGGGCCAGTTGCACCTCCGCCTGGCCGATGTAGGCCGGCTCGTACAGGTGGTTCCATTCGACCACCCGGTCCAGGTCGCTCTCCGCAGTGGAATAATCCCGCAAGGCCGTGCGCACGATACCACGGAGGTAGTACGTGTCGGTGGTGCCCTTCAGGTCAACGGCGGCGTCGGCGGAGGAACCCGCACAATCGAGGTCACCGAGCTTGAGACAGGCCCGGATCCTGGCTTGGAGGGCCTGCATGTTCTTACCATCCTTCTTCAGCGCATCCTCCGCCAGTCGCCGCGCCACTGCTGGACTGTCCACTTCCAGATAGGCCATCGCGGCGGCGGCGCCGAAGCCACCGTCCTCGGGCACCAATTGGGCGATCCGCATGCGGTCCCGGGCCACGGCTTGCTTGTGTCCGAGCAGCTCGTTCACCTCTGCCCTCGCCTGGTAGGCCTTCACCAACTTGGGGTCAACGGAGATGGCGAGTCCGTACTTCTCCAACGCAGGTTCCAATTGGCCGTCCTTGCGCAGGGCGTCACCTTCCTTCAGGAACGCCTTGCCCCCCTGAGCGTATAAGGAATTGACCGCCCCGATGGATAGGACGATGAGGAGAGAGCGTAGCAGCTTCATGGGGTGTCGGAAGCGAAAATAGGGCCATGCACCGAACCAGCGTACATGCCCCCCTTCCACCTCGAAGACTGCCCGGACCTACTCGCTCTTCCCAAAGTGGGCCATGACCTCGGGTGTGACCCCGGTGGTGCTGAACCCTCCGTCGTGGAAGAGGTTCTGCATGGTCACGTACCGGGTGAGGTCGCTGAAGAGGGAGATGCAGTACTGGGCACAGGCCTCGGCGGGCGCATTCCCGAGCGGGCTCATCTCCTGGGCGAAGCCGAAGAAGCCATCGAAACCCTTGATCCCGGCACCGGCCGTGGTCATGGTAGGGCTCTGGCTCACGGTGTTCACCCGGACCTTCTTCTCCTTCCCGAGGCGGTAGCCCCAGCCACGGGCGATGGATTCCAGAAGGGCCTTGGCGTCGGCCATGTCGCCGTAATCGGGGAAGACGCGCTGTGCGGCGATGTAGCTGAGCGCCACCACGCTGGCTCCCTCGGACAGGGCGTTGAGCTTGTGGGCGGCCTGGAGCATGCGGTGGAAGCTCATCGCGCTCACGTCGAGCGTCTGCTTGTACCACTCGTAGTTCAGGTCGTCGTACTTGCGGCCTTTACGCACGTTCGGGCTCATGCCGATGCTGTGCAGCACGAAGTCCACCGGCCCACCGAGAGCGGACTGCGCCTCCTTGTAGAGCTGCTCGAGGTCGGCATCATTGGTGGCATCGGCGGGCACCACCTTGGAGCCGGTGGTTTCCGCGAGCTTGTTGATCTCGCCCATGCGCATGGCCACGGGCGCGTTGGAGAGGACGAAGGAAGCCCCCTCGGCATGAGCCAGTTCCGCCACTTTCCAGGCGATGCTTTGTTCGTTGAGGGCACCGGTGATGATGCCACGTTTCCCTTTCAGCAGTCCGTGAGCCATGTTGAATGATCGTAGGCGGTGAAGATAGCCGGGATGGACGGAACGCTCGCAGGATCCCACGGATCGCGTGTACCGGCCACTGGCCATGATCGCCCACCCTGCTATATTGCGACATTCCATCACATTGTAGTTGAGATGATCAAAAGGACACTCCTGTCTTGCCTTGCTCTGGCGACGTTCGGAATGGTGCATGCCCAGTGCGTGACGAGCTTCCCGTCGAACGAAGGATTCACCAGCTTCCCGGTGGCCACCACCGGCACGCTGGCCAATAACTGGTCCAACCTCACGGGCGATGACCTGGAATGGTGGGGCGATGATGACGGCACCCCGACGGCGGATAGCGGACCCATCGGCGACCACACCACGCTGAACACCTCGGGCCGTTACCTGTACGTATCCGCCGCGAGCGCTGGAGCCACACCCGCGAAGACGGCCATCGTTCAATCGCCCTGCTACAACCTCACTTCGCTCACCACGCCCTACCTCACCTTCTGGTACCACATGGACGGCGACCAGCAGGGAACCCTGGCCGTCGACCTCAACGTGAACGGTTCGATCATCAGCAATGCGTGGACGGTGAGCGGTGCGCAGGGCCATCGCTGGAAGCAGGGCTGGCTGAACCTCGCGCCTTATAACGGTCAAGCGAACCTGCGTGTACGCTTCCGGGCGGTGACGGGTTCCGGCATCCGCAGTGATATCGGCATCGACGATGTATATGTGGGTAACATCAACGCGGTGTTCGGCTGTAACGAGCCCACGGCTGCCAACTATAGCAGCGGGGTCAACATCAACAACGGCACCTGTGACTACGCCTGCCCGGCCGGACAGGAGCGCGTGCGCATCGAGATCGTGCGGGACCGTTATCCGTCGGAGACCTCCTGGACCTTGAAGAACGGCTCCACAGGGGCGACACTGGCGAGTGGGACCAGCAGCCAGAACCCGAACGGAACCACCCTCTGCGTGCCACAGAACACCTGCCTGGTATTCCGCATCAACGACAGCTACGGGGACGGCATCTGTTGCGGGTATGGCAACGGTGAGTACCGGGTATACCTGGGCGAAACGCTGATCAAGCGTGGCGGGTCCTATGGTAGCTATGAGGAGACGGACTTCAACTGCCCGCCAGGCTTCAGTTGCCAGACCGCGCTACCGCTCAGCCTCGCGCCGATCGGATCCACCTTCCCGGTGACACTGGCCACCTTCACCACCAATGACATCGAACAGTGGTACGACTTCACCCCGCCCCAGACCGGATCCTACACCATCACGACCTGTGGCACGAACACCTGCGATACGCGGCTCTGGTTGTACGACATGGCCTGCGGGCAGCTTGTCCTGAGCGATGGGATCGAGGGGGCCACCTTCGGGGATGACAACGAAGGCGGCTGCGGGCTGCAGGCCGTGGTGAACGCGAACATGCCGGCCGGCGTGCTGCATCACATGCGCGTGGGCGACAATGCCGGTGACTGCAGCGGTACGGTGACGGTCTCGATCATCTACAACGGTCCGGTCGAAGGCTGCATGGACCCCATGTCCTGCAACTACGAACCACTGGCCACCGTGCCTTGTGTGGGCTGTTGCATCGCATTCGGCAGCGAGGACTGCCCCGACGGCCCGGACCTCATCATGAGCCAATCCGCCCTGCAGAGCAGCATGTCCCTGAGCACCGTGAACATCACGGATGCCTGTGCCCCGGTGGAAGGCTGCACGGGCGGCCTGGGCCAGCGGTATGTGATCCGGTTCACTACGCGGATCGAGAACATCGGCACCACGGACTATTACATCGGCAGCCCCAGTACGCAGCCCCAGATGTTCAGCAACCAGAACTGCCATGGGCACAACCACTATCAAGGTTATGCGGATTACATCCTCTTCGACCAGAGCGGCAACGCCATCCCCGTCGGCTTCAAGAACGGCTTCTGTGTGATCGACGTGGGCTGCTACCCCGGCAACAGCGGCCAGTTCGGTTGCAGCAACATGGGCATCAGCAAGGGCTGCTATGACATCTACGGTTCGGGCACGACCTGCAACTGGATCGATGTGACGAACGTGCCGGCAGGCGTCTACACACTGGTACTGCGCACCAACTGGCAGCAGCGTGCAGATGCGCTTGGCCGCCACGAGCGTGACTACACGAACAACTTCGCGCAGGTCTGCATCAACCTGACCCGCAATGCGCAGAACGTACCCAGCTTCACCATCGTAACGGAATGTGCACCCTTCGTTGACTGCCTGGGCCAGGCGTACGGTGATGCGCGGTTCGATTGCACCGGGGTGTGCGATGGACCTACCAAGCGTGGTGACCTGAGCAACGACTTCATCCAGAACCCGCAGGATGCGGTCACCTATGTCTCCTCGATCCTCGGCAACGACATCGCGCCGACCCCCTGCAACGACCTGAACGCGGATAACGCCATCACGGTGAGCGACGCGGCACTGATGGTGAACTGTTATACGCAGCGGGACATCCACAACGCCCAGACGGTGATCGACTACCACCCCTGGTGTGAGTTCCCACGCGGCTACCTGAGCACCCCCGATACGGTGGAATTGAGCCTGGCCAACCTGGATCCCGTGAACCAGACGGTGGACGTGTACATCCGCAACCCGAGCTGCCGGGTGCTCGGCTATGAGTTCAACATGGGTGGACTCACCATCCAGTCGGTCACGAACCTTGCGCCGAACCTCGTGGATGACATCGCGGTGAGCACTTCGCTCGGCGGTACGAAGGTGATCGGACTCTCCTACGTGGACAGTTCCCTGGTACGGAATGCGACCGCCGTTCCGCTCTGCCGGATCAATTACCTCAATCTCACGGGCGGTGTGGTCTGCATCGCCTCCATCGTCGACATCGTGAACAAGGACGCGAATGATGTGGTGACCGAGATCACGGGTGGCTGCCTGAACGTGCCCAACACCGTCGCGGTCTCGCCGCGCATGTGGCTGGAAGGTCCGTATGTGATCGCCACCGGCCTGATGCGTGACGATCTACGCGCCGCGTCATTGATCCCCTCGACCGAGCCCTTCACCGCGCTCGGCTTCACGCAGGTGGGTGGCGGAGGCGAGCAGATCGAAGCGGGTGTCCTGGCCGTGACCGGCAACAATGCGATCGTGGATTGGGTGCTGGTGGAACTGCGTGCGACCACGGCACCATACACGGTGCTCGCCACCCGATCCGCGCTGCTGCAGCGTGACGGGGATGTCGTCGCGATGGACGGCGTGAGTTCCGTGTCCTTCCAGGCGGCACCGGGCAACTACCGGGTGGCGCTGCGTCACCGGAACCACTTCGGCGCGATGACGGCGAGCGATGTGAGCCTCGGGTCCGTTCCGACGGTGGTGGACCTGTGCTCTGCGGCGACGAACTGCCATGGCACCAATGCCCGCAAGGACCTTGGTGGTGGCGTCATGGCGCTGTGGGCCGGAAACACGAGGCCCGACGGCCAACTGCTCTACACCGGCATCAACAATGACCGGGATCCCATCCTGGTGGTGATCGGTGGCGTGGTTCCCACGAACATCGTGACCGGCTATTACCTGGAGGATGTTAACCTGACCGGTGAGGTGAAGTACACCGGGGCGGAGAACGACCGTGACATCATCCTTGTGAACATCGGCGGTTCGGTCCCGACCAACACCATCCAGCAACAACTTCCCTGACCTACCAAGGTCCCTATCCCATGAACCTCATTCGTCGTTCGCACGCGGCGGCACTGCTCCTTATCGCCGCTCTCAACAGCCCCTTGTACGCCCAGATCGAGCAGGGAGGCACGCCACACAGCCTTCAACGATCATTGCCCGCACCAGTTGGTGTTCGCCTGCCGAACCTCGACCTCGCGGAATTGGCCGCACAGGATGCAGTGAACGACCAGGACAAGAGCATCCCCTGGCGTTTTGGTAAGAACCATGCGGTGAACCTCGACCTCGATAATTCCGGTAGCTGGACCACGCTTGAGGACGGTACCCGCCTGTGGCGGCTCGGGTTGGAATGCCCGGGTGCGCTGAGCATCAACTTCGAGTTCCATGACTTCCGGCCCGCCCAGGGCGGCAGGGTCTACGTATTGGATCAGTGGGGCGGGCACATCGGTGCCTTCACCACCGCGAACGACCCATTGGGGAACCAGGTGCTCGGTGTGCAGGCGGTGAAGGGTTCGATGATCACCATCGAATACAGCGTACCCGCCAGTGGTCCTCGTGGTGACCTCCGGATCGGCCAGGTGACGCATGGCTACCGCGACATCTTCCGTTCGGCTCGTGCGCTGGGTGAATCGGGTTCTTGCAACAACAACGTGATCTGTCCGGAGGGGGATCCCTGGCGCGACCAGATCCGCAGTGTGGCCATGATCGTGGTGGGTGGCAGCGGATACTGCACTGGAACGTTGATCAACAACTGCGCTTCGAACGGCACGCCCTACTTCCTCACGGCGAACCACTGCCTGGGCGGGAATGTGAGCACCTGGGTGTTCCGCTTCAATTGGGACAGCCCGACCTGCTCCCCCACCACCAACGGACCGACGAACCAGACCGTGAGCGGTGCGACCCAACTGGCGAACAGTGCAACGAGCGACGTGGCCTTGCTCCAATTGAACAGCACCCCACCGGCATCGTACAACGTGTATTACAGCGGTTGGGACAAAGGGACCGCGGTGCCGAGCGCTGCCGTGGGGATCCACCACCCATCCGGGGACATCAAGAAGATCTCCTTCGAGAATGACCCGCTGTCCAGTTCCAATTACCTCGGTAATGCCGGCTCCGGCACAAGCCACTGGCGGGTGGAGGATTGGGATGATGGCACGACAGAAGGCGGCAGTTCAGGTAGCGCCCTGTACAACCCTGCCGGGCGGATCGTGGGGCAGTTGCACGGCGGATATGCGAGTTGCTCCAGCCAGACCGCCGATTACTACGGGCGGTTCAATGTGAGCTATCCGGTGATCCAGTCGTGGCTCGGGAGCTGCGGCGATGCGGTGAACGGCTACGACCCGAATACGCCGAGCGTTGCGCTCGATGCGCAGGCGATCAGCATGACCGGTGCTGCCGGGAATCATTGCTCGACCACCATTTCCCCGGTGCTGGAGGTCCGGAACGGCGGAACGTCGACGTTGACCTCCTTCTCCATCAACTGGTCGTTCGCCGGTGGTCCGTCCGGGTCGTTCCCGTGGACCGGATCCCTGACCAGTGGCAACAGCACGAACGTCACCTTCGGACCGGTCACCCTGCCTGATGGGATCTTCACCTTCACCGCCACCATCGGTTCGCCGAACGGTGGAACGGACCAGGTCTCGGCCAACAATAGTGCCTCGGCGGATCTTAGCCATGGACCGAACGAAGTGACCTTGAACCTCATCCTCGACCGGTACGGGAACGAGACCACCTGGCTGGTGCGTAGTGGTGCGACCACCCTGGCCAGTGGTGGACCTTACACGCAACAAACCACGAATGGCGAGTATCCTCAGGCACCCATCACCCTGTGCCTGCCGAACGGCTGCTTCGAACTCGTGGTGAATGACAGCTGGGGGGATGGCATGTGCTGCAACTATGGCAACGGTTCCTTCACCCTCACCGATGGCAGCGGCACACTCGCCTCCGGTGGGACCTTCACCACGACGAGCGTGAACGCCTTCTGCGTGGAGACGACCGCCGGTGCCCTGCTGAACGTGTCCGCATTCCTCGAGGGACCTTACGGAGCCGGACCCTTGATGAGCGATGGCCTTCGCGCGGCCAGCCTGATCCCATCCACCGAACCATACACCGCACTGGGCTTCACCAACATCGGTGGCGGCGGGGAGACGGTGAACGCCTCCGTGCTGACCACCACGGGGAATGATGCCATCGTGGATTGGGTCTTCGTGGAACTGCGTGGTGCGGCACCCACCTATACGGTCCTTGCCACACGGTGCGCACTGATCCAACGGGATGGCGACATCGTGGACGTGGATGGCAGCTCTCCCGTGAACTTCGACATCGCGGCAGGGAGCTACTATGTCGTGGTACGCCACCGGAACCATCTCGGGGTCATGAGCGCCTCCACCGTGGCCATCGGAGGCACGGCCGGCACCTGTGACCTGCGCTCCACGAGCACGAGCACCTACGGCACCGGAGCCCAGCATACCGTTGGTGCAGCGAATGCCATGTGGATGGGTGACTGCAACACCAATGGGACCGTGCTCTATGCTGGCAGTGGCAATGACCGGGACATGGTACTGGCGCGGATCGGCGGGGTGATCCCCACCACCGTCGTCAATGGCTACTTCCTTGAGGATGCGAACCTGGACGGCCAGGTCAAGTACTCGGGAAGCGCCAACGACCGTGACCTGATCCTGCAGACGATCGGCGGGCTCGTACCCACCAACAGCAAGGTGCAGCAACTGCCGTAGGCTCAGCGCTTGGCGGCCAGCAGGACGCGCGCATTCTCCAGCGCGGCAGGTGTCACCTTGCGGCCGCTGAGCATGTGCGCGAGCGCCTGCACACGTTCCTCCGCGACCACACTGCGGATGCTGGTGGCCACGCGTTCGCCCTCCTCCCCCTTGCTCACCACGAGGTGCGTGTCCGCCTTGCTGGCGATCTGGGGTAGGTGCGTGATGGCCAGGATCTGACGATCGCGGGCCATGCGGGCCATGAGCGAGCCGACCCGGTCGGCCACCTCTCCGCTCACACCCGTATCGATCTCGTCGAACACGACGGTCGGCAGGTCCTTGGAATCCGCTGCAAGGGAGATGAGCGCGAGCATCACGCGGCCCAGTTCACCACCCGAGGCCACCTTGTCCAGTGGCGCCGGTGCGCGGTCCTTGTTGGCCGAGAAGCGCGCCCGGATGCTGTCGATGCCGTGCGGGCCGGGTTCACCTGTGTGGTGCTCGAACTGGAAGACGGCGTGCGGCATGCCCAGGTCGTGAAGCACGGCCTCCACCTTGTTGGCGAGCGGCTTCACAGCCGCGATGCGCGCGCGCGACATGGCCTTGGCCCGCTGGTGCGCCTCGTTCCCCAATGTCTCCACCGCTTTCGCCAGTTCCGCGATGCGTTCACTCATGGAAGCGGCGCCATCGAGTTCGGCCGCGAACTTCTCCTGAATGGCGATCAACTCGGGCACGGTGCTCACACGATGCTTCTGTTGCAACTTGAGGATGAGGTCCAGCCGATCGCGTAGGGAGGCCGCCTTCTCCGGGTCGATGCTGATGGCCGCGGCGCTGTTGGCCGCTTCATCGGCGATGTCCTTCAGTTCGATGTGCACGCTGTTCAGGCGTGTGAGCAGGTCGGCCACGGAGGCATCAAGCTTCGCCGGCTTTGCGAGCGCCTGCCGCACCCGGCCAAGAACAGGTCCCAGGCCGGACTCATCGGTCACCGCCTCCTCCACCATGCGCAGCGCACCGATCAGTTCCTCTGCATGATCGGCCCGTCCGAGCTCCTGTTCGATACCGGCTTGTTCATCAGCCTGCAGGCGAGCCCCTTCAAGTTCTTCCAACTGGAAGCGCGCGAAGTCCGCGGCGTTCTGCGCCTGCGCCTCATCCTGTTGCAGGGCGAATAGCTCACGCTCGGCAGCGCGCCACTTGGTGTACAGCTCGGTGTACGTATCCACCTCCGCACCATGTCCCGCGATGTGATCAACCAGGCCGAGCTGGAAGCGTGGATCATTGAGCAGCAGGGTGTGGTGCTGGCTATGGACATGCACCAGCCGTTCGCCCAACTCGCGCAATTGATCCAGGCGAACGGGTGTATCGTTCACGAAAGCGCGGGAGCGTCCACCGGGATCGAGCTGCCTGCGCAGGATGCTGAAGCGTTCCGGCTCCACCTCTGCGGCGGTGAACCAATCGTCCAACCCGAGGCCTTTGGTATCCACCTCCAGTTCGATCACGCAGCGGCGTTGGCCATCCCGCACGGCACCTGCATCAGCACGTTCGCCCATGGCCAACCCGAGGGCTCCGATCACAAGGCTCTTGCCGCTACCGGTCTCGCCCGTGATGATGGTGAGTCCCTTTGTGAGATCGAGCTCGAGGACATCGATCAGCAGGTAGTTCGAGATGGAGATGCGACGCAGCATGACGGCGTTCCTGTCAACGGAAGGGCCACCAATATCGGAACTCGGAGTCGATCGCTTCGCTTCCTGGCAGGAGGAGGAGGAGCAGGAGCAGGCGCAGGGGCAAGTGCTTGGTCTCAGCTACGGCTGTAGGTGAGAACAAGTAGGCAGTAGCCAGTAGGCAGTTGGCAAGCACTTGTTCAAAGACTCGTCGATGACGAACGGTCATCGCGAACGGAGAGGAACCTGCTTACAGGCAGCTTGGCGATCCCTGAAACGACGTCAGGATCCCCGCATCATGTTCTGGTACTGGCTGATGTGGCCAGGATCGATGATCTGCAGGGTGTTGAAGAGCTTGGTCTTCTCGGCGGGGTCGGCCTGCTTGAAGATCTCGACGATCTCGTTGTACTTGGCGTTGAAGAAGACCTGCAGGTTGTAGCTCGCCGGCTTGGCCTGGTGCACGGTCTTCAGCTTCTCGATGCCCTGGGCGATGGTCTTGCGGCTGGTGATGGCATCGGTGCTCATGTTGTCCATGGCCAGGCGGTGGTAACTGTACAGCAGCTCCCGGAACGGCCGGAAGACGGCCTGCACCTGGTTGTCGATGAGCCAGTAGCGGTTGCGCTGATCCTCGAATGCCTTCCACCCGGTCTCGGAGGCGTTCTGGGCGTTGTTCACCACCTGTTGCGCCAGCGTGTAGAAGGGAGAACCGCCCATGGAACTGAAGCTGTCGCCATCGAGGCCGAGGATATAGTAAGCGTAGAAGCCGAGCAAGGACGACAGGTTGTTCAAGTGCCGGTCCGGGGTGAACTCGATCTGCGTGTTCTCCAGGAAGTTGAACTGCACCTGGTTGTCCACGATGTCCAGGATGGGCGTGTTGTAATCCGTGCCGTAGACCGGCCGCGCGTAGATGACCTGCAGGTTGCCTTCGAAGCGGTCCGTGGCGGGCTGACTGGTGATGGTGAGCAGGATGTTGATGTCGATCCGCTCGGCCGGCGTGTAGTTGAGGTTGGTGAAGCGCCGGTTCTGGTAGAAGTCCTTGATCGCGGTCTCCAAGGATTGGAATACACGCGGTTGTGCCGTGGCGATCTGCGGTGCGATCACGCTGGCCTGGCAGTTGAACTCCTGCGCGTGGAGTACCGGGGTCAGGAGCACGGTCAGGAAAAGGAGCGCGAAGGATCGCAGGCGCATGGGTTCAGAGCTGTGTTTCAACGTGGTCCAAGATAGCACGGGCCACTTCGGCCTTCGATAGCAACGGCAATGCCAGCGCTTTGGTGTCCCGGCCGATCAAGGTCACTTTGTTCGTGTCGTGGCCGAAGCCCGCACCGGCATCCTGTAGCGAGTTGAGGACGATGAGATCGAGGTTCTTGCGCTGCAGCTTGCCCTGGGCGTTGGCCACCGCATCATCGGTCTCCAGCGCGAAGCCCACCAGCACCTGGCCCGCGGGCTTGTTGGCACCCATCCAGGCGAGTATGTCTTCCGTAGGCTCCAGGTCGATGTTGAGCGCGGCGTTCTTCTTCTTGATCTTGCCGGTGGCGGCCACTGCAGGACGATAGTCGGCCACGGCGGCGCTCATGATCACCACATCGGAGCTGCCAGCCGCTGCCTTGCATGCCTCGGCCATCTGGGCGGCGCTCACCACATCCGTGCGGTGCACACCCGTCCCTGGCGTGGTCAGGGCGGTCGGACCGGTCACGAGTTCAACCACCGCACCGCGCAATGCGGCTTCCTCGGCGATGGCGAAGCCCATCTTTCCGCTGCTGCGGTTGCCGATATAGCGCACCGGGTCGATGGCTTCCTGCGTGCCACCCGCGCTCACAAGCAGCCGTTTCCCGTTCAACTTGCTGCCACCAATGAGGTCGGCGTGCAGGCGGGCCACGATCACCTCGGGCTCGCTCATCCGCCCCTCCCCGCTCAGCCCACTGGCCAGTTCGCCACTGTCGGGACCGATCTGCCGCACCCCGCGCTCCCGCAACAGGTCCAGGTTCGCGTGGGTGCTCGCATCGCGGTACATCTCCAGATCCATGGCCGGCGCCACATAGACCGGGCAAACGGCGCTGAGGTAGGTGGCGATGAGCAGGTTGTCGCACTGCCCATGGGCCAGTTTGCTCAAGGTGTTGGCGCTGAGGGGAGCGATCAGCAGGACATCCGCCCAGCGGGCCAGATGCACGTGGTCGTTCCAGGTACCATCCCCGGCCACCAGTTCGGTCAGCACCGGTCGTCCGCTCAGGGTGGCCAGCGTCAGGGGCGTCACGAAATCATGTGCGGCGGGGGTCATCACCACCTGCACCTCGGCACCGGCCTTCACCAGTTCGCGCACGAGTGCGGCCGCCTTATAAGCAGCGATGCTGCCCGTTACGCCGAGCAGCACCTTGCGATTGAGTCTTCTTTCCACCGGTCGTGAGCGCCGGTCGGGGGTCAGGCTTCCTGGTCGTTGCCAGCCTCCTCCCCAGCGCGGCGGTAGTAGAGATTGCCATCCACCAGCTCCTGGATCGCCAGGGCTCCGGGCTTCGGCATGCGCTCGTAATGCTTGCTCACCTCGATCTGCTCGCGGTTCTCGTACACCTCCTCGAGGTTCTCCCCGTTCACAGCGAACTCCTCGAGTTTGGCGCTCAGTTCCTCCTTGATGGCCACGCTGATCTGGTTGGCGCGCTTGCCGAGGAGGGCCACGGTCTCATACACGTTACCGATCTCATGGTCCAGTTTGGCCACATCGCGGGTAACGGTGGTCTTGGCAGCGTTGGAATGCTTGAAGGTCATGGGCTATTCGGGTATCGCGGCCAGCTCGGCCTCGAGGTTCTTGTGCAGTTTGGCGGCATCCTCCAGCAGGACGCTCTGCGGAAATGCGTCCGCGAAGTTATGATAAGAGCGGATAGCTTCCTGCAAGCGGTCCAACTTCTTGGATTCCACGCTATTGACGGCCAGCAGGTAATCGCTCTGGAGGGTGAAGTAGAGGGCGTCCTCCCGGAAGCGGCTGTTCGGCCATTTCCGGGCGAAATTCCGGAAGGCCACCCCGGCCGCCTGGTAGTTGCGCATCCGGAAGTACTGGTCAGCACCGTGGAAGTCCTTCACTTCCAGCTTGGTACGCATGGCGTCGATCAAGGAATTGCAACTGTCCTTCAACGTGCTCTCCGGGTAGCGCACCAGGAAAAGCTGCATCTGGTCGATGGCCCGCTCCGTATCGGTCTGATCCAGCTCGTAGTTCGGGCTGTTCATATACTGGCAGTAGGCGCTCAGGAAGGTGCACTCCTCGGCGTACTGGCTCTTGGGGAAGGTCCGTGTGAAATTCGCCAGGTAATACGCCGCGAGCGTATAGTCCTTCATGTTGTACGTGCTCTTGGCGTGGAGGTAATTCACCTTCTCGCTCAACTGTGATCCCCGGGTGAGCACGATAAGCTCCTCCAACAGCGGGATGGCACGGTCCCAGCTCTCCTTGGCCATCATCTTCTCGGCCACCTCCAGCTTGTAGTTGATGTCCGTGCTCTTCAGCGCCTTGTTGAACTCGCTGCAACCGGCCAGCAAGGCGGTAACGAGGAGCAGGGGAAGCAGGCGGCGCATGGTTGAAGAAGGCACTTTCGGACCGAAGGGCGGCAAAGGTAGGATCCCGCACCGTTCCGGCGAGCCGCCCTACCAACGCCGGGATGTTCATTCCCAGTATGTTCCCACCAACCCGGCGCCGGTTACCTTTGGCCAGCCTTTGCCCACGGGAAACCTTGGGGTAACGGTCCACCACAAGCCTGCCCCTCGGGCACACCGACCATGAACGACATCTTCGACAAGCTCCGCAAGGACCTCGGCCATATCGGCCGCCACGCCAAGAACAGCCACGGCTACTTCAGCTTCCCCAAACTGGAGGGACCGCTCGGGTCGCACATGACCTTCCGTGGCAAGGAGGTGCTGGTCTGGAGCTTGAACAACTACCTGGGCCTGGCCAACCACCCCGATGTGCGGCAGGTGGATGCGCAGGCGGCTGCCGACTGGGGCATGGCCTACCCGATGGGCGCCCGCATGATGAGCGGCCAGACCAAGTACCACGAGCAACTCGAGGACGCCCTGAGCGAGTTCATGGGCAAGGAGGACACCTTCCTGCTGAACTACGGCTACCAGGGTTGCATGAGCGCGATCGAGGCGCTCCTCTCCCGCCACGACGTGCTGGTGTACGACAGCGAATGCCACGCCTGCATGATCGATGGTGCCCGCCTGCACACCGGCAAGCGCTTCGTGTTCAAGCACAACGACATGGAGAGCTTCGAGAAGCAGCTCGAACATGCGCGCAAGCTCACCCTGCAGACCGGCGGTGGCATCATGGTCATGACCGAGGGCGTCTTCGGCATGGCCGGCGACCAGGGCAAGTTGAAGGAGATCGTCGCCTTCAAGGAGAAGTACAACTTCCGCCTCTTCGTGGATGATGCGCACGGCTTCGGCATGATGGGTCGCGATGGCCGCGGCACGGCCGATGCACAAGGCGTGATGGATCAGGTGGACGTGTACTTCGGCACCTTCGCCAAGGCCATGGCCAGCATCGGTGCCTTCGTGAGCGGACCTGAGGACGTGATGATGTACCTGCGCTACAACATGCGCAGCCAGACCTTCGCGAAGAGCCTGCCCATGCCCATCGTGATCGGGGCCTTGAAGCGCCTGGAGATGATCCGCACCATGCCGGAGCTGAGCGAGAAGCTCTGGACCATCACCCGCGCCTTACAGAGCGGATTGAAGGAGGCCGGCCTGGACATCGGGGTGACGAACAGCTGCGTGACGCCGGTGATGATGCACGGCAGCATCCCGGAGGCCACCAACGTGGTGCTGGACCTGCGCGAGAACCATGGCATCTTCTGCAGCATCGTGGTGTATCCCGTGGTGCCGAAGGACACGATCCTGCTACGCTTGATCCCGACGGCCGTGCACAGCCTGGAGGATGTGAACTACACGGTGAAGTGCTTCGCCCAGGTGAAGGAAAGGCTGGCCGCCGGGCACTACAAGGCCGAGACGGTGGCGAGCATGTGACCTCCTTGGGAATGAGACAAGAGCCGTGGAAACCCCACGGCTCTTTCATTTGCACCATGAACATCGCCGTCTTCTGTGGGGCCAACACCGGCCGTGATCCGGGCATCCTGCACGCCGCGCAGGAGATGGGACGCACCATCGCACGACGCGGCATGGGCGTGGTGTACGGCGGTGGCCACGTGGGGTTGATGGGCGCCGTGGCCGACGCCGCGTTGCAGGCCGGTGGTCGTGTCATCGGCGTGATCCCGGGCTTCATGATGGAGAAAGAGCTCGCCCACCAACAGCTCACCGAACTCATCGTGGTGCGCGACATGCACGAGCGGAAGATGCGGATGCATGAGCTGAGCCAGGCGGTGGTGGCGCTCCCCGGTGGTTTCGGCACGATGGATGAAGTGTTCGAGCTGCTCACCTGGCGCCAGCTGGGGCTGCATGCCAAGCCCGTTGGACTGCTCAACGTGAACGGCTTCTATTCAGCGCTGCTGGATCAGGTGGTGCGCATGGAGCAGGATGGTTTCCTGCATGGCCCGACCCGCATCCTCGCGGCCAACACGGTGGAAGCCTTGCTGGATAGTGTACTGAAGGAGGTGGTCGATTGAGGAAGGGGGGCATCCTTTTCCTCTGCGATGCACGATCTTCGGCGCATGAAGCTGCACATCCCCATCGCCTTCCTGAGCCTCTGTCCCTCTCCCACCCTCTTCGCGCAGGAGGAACCGGTCGTGGTCCCGGCGCCCATGACCGTTCAGGAGCCCGCACATGATCCGGATGAAGCCTTCACCATCGTGGAGGACATGCCGGAATTCCCCGGCGGGCCGGAAGCGATGCTGAAGTACATCAGCTCGCACATCAACTATCCGCAGGAAGCGATCGACAACGGGATCGAAGGCGCGGTGTACATCTCCTTCGTGGTGGAGCGCGATGGCAGCATCGGCGAGGCGAAGGTGCTCCGTGGCATCGGCGGTGGTTGCAGCGAGGAGGCCCTGCGCGTGGTGAACAGCATGCCGAACTGGAAGCCCGGGAAGCAGCGCGGCAAGCTCGTCCGCACCCGCTACAACCTGCCCATCCGTTTCAAGCTGGCCTCAGAGAAGAAGGAGGACACACCTAAGTGAGCGTTCATTGCCACGCTCAACGTAAGGCAGGGTCGTCCACACGCCATTGAACCACTGACCCACACGAAGGACCATGGATCTCCGTCCCCTATCCGCCACGGTCTGCCTGCTGTGCTGCACCCTGGCAGGTGCCCAGGATGAGCCCGTGGCTCCTGATCGACCGGCGCCGAACCGTGAAGAGACGAGGGACCCTGATGCGGCCCTGATGATGGCGGATGAAATGCCGGGTTTCCCGGGCGGCGAAGAGGAGCTTGCCCGGTTCATCAACGCGGAGATCAAGTACCCGAGGGAAGCGATCAAGCGGGACATTGAAGGCGTGGTGCACCTGAGCTTCATCGTCGAAAAGGATGGCAGCATCACGGAACCCACCATTCTCCGCACGATCGGCGGTGGATGCAGTGAGGAGGCCCTTCGTGTTGTACGCGCCATGCCCAGGTGGAACCCGGGCAGGCAGAACGGCGAAGTGGTCAGGGCCCGGTGCAACCTGCCCATCCGATTCAGCCTCGTGGACCGCAAGCGATAGAGGGTGGTCCGGCGGATCGCGCCGCGATAAGCCCCCGCCTACTTCAACTTCATCAGCACACCCTT
>JAGQVR010000188.1 GCA_020437875.1 Flavobacteriales bacterium | reverse complement strand
TCCAATACCGCGTTCACGAACACATTGGCCAGCTTCTCCTCCGTGATCCTCTTCTTGCCGAACAGTGTTGCGATCATGGTCTCTACGTTCCTGCGAATTTCGACGGATCAAGGAGGCGGATCGATGAAGGCCCGCGACCTATTTTTAACAAGGTTATCCACCTCGCATGACCATCCACCCGCTCGTCGCCCAACTCGTCGACTATACGCTTTGGGCCAATACCCGCTTCGTGGATCGCTTGCAGCAGGAGCCGGACGAGCTCCTCGACCGACCCGTTACCAGCAGTTTCCCCTCCCTGCGCAGCACCATGCTGCACATACGCGATGCGGAGAACGCATGGACCCTGCGCTTGCAAGGACGTGCACCGATCCCCTGGCCGGCTGAACCCGGAACATCGTTGACCACGGTGGTCCCGTACACCCAGCGCCTTAAGGAACTCGTGCATGCCTCTGGTGAGACCTGGCTCGAGGGCAGGGTGGCCTACGCCGACCTGCGCGGGTATCGGCATGAACAGGAGCGGTGGCAGATGATCCTTCACTGCTGCAACCACGGTACACAGCACCGCGGTCAGGTGATCACGATGATGCGCTCCTTGGGCATGCAGGATATCCCTGCCAACGACCTGGTCCTGTTCCAACGAACGCTACAAGGGAGTTGATCCTCCGCGGTTCAAGGGTTAGTGCGTTATTTGTGGAACGATGAAGGTCCGATCGCTCCTGTACATGGTGTTCCTGGTGCTCGTCCCTTCGATGGGTCACGCACAAACGGAGATCGATGAGCGGGCGTTGATCGAGGTGAAGGATGGCATCTCCATCCGGCAGGACAGCCTGTTCCTGCTGAACCTGCGTTTCCGGATGCAGAACCGTTTGGGGGTGACCTCGGTCGGCGGAGATGACCTGCGGATCGCCACCACCGACTTCCGCGTGCGTCGCCTGCGTTTGCGATTGGACGGGTATGTGCTTTCGCGCCGACTGCAGTACTACATCCAGCTCAACTTCTCCCGTGCCGACCTTGAGGTGGACGCGGGCAATGTTCCGCAACCCGTGCGCGACGCGATGGTCTATTACCATTTCAACAGGCACTTCTACTTCGGGGTCGGACAGTCGAAGCTGCCTGGTAACCGCCAGCGTGTGATCAGCAGTGGGAACCAGCAATTCCCGGACCGATCGATCGCCAATGGGGCGTTCACCCTCGACCGTGATTTCGGCTTGTTCGCGTACTGGACCCTGCCACTACCCACGCGGCAGCAATGGCAGTTGAAGGGAGCGGTCAGTTCCGGGGATGGTCGTGGTGCCGCACCGGGCAATTCCGGCCTGGCGTACACCGGCCGCGTCGAATGGCTCCCTTTCGGGGCCTTCCTTGACAAGGGCGACTACTCGGAAGGCGACCTTGCCTTCGAACCGAAGCCGCGACTATCCTTCGGTGCGAGTTACAGCCGCAACGATCGCGCCATCCGCACCGGCGGACAATTGGGACGTGAGTTGTACGCCCCTCGCTCGATGAACACCTTCATCGCGGATGCCATCCTGAAGTACAACGGATGGGCATTGAGCGGGGAGTACTTCGACAGACGGTGTTATGATCCGATCACGATGAACGAGGAAGGGGCCGTTCGGTTCGTGCCAACGGGTACCGGCGTGAACGCCCAATTGAGCAGGTGCTTCCCCACCTTCTATGAGATCTCCACCCGCTATTCCAGGGTGGACCCTGCGGCCAACACCATGGACCTGAGTGCGCTTACGGAGGAGGTCCTGTTGGGCACATCGAAGTACTTGAACGGACACCGTATCAAGCTGCAGACCTACCTGGGCTATCGCTGGTTCCTGGGCAACATGGCGCTGGACGCTGGAGGCAACGCCTGGACGGCCCTTTTCCAGGTCGAGTTCGGTATCTGATGGATGGGGCCGGTCAGTGCTCCAACGCCGCAGCGGTCCTGGCAATGGGTGAGCGGGCCGCGACCAAGAGGTCCATCCACATCTTCACACGCGAGGCCCGTTCTCGCAGCCATGACCGTTTGGCCCGATGGATGGGGAGGGCCGTGGCGTTGTACGCGATCGCCTCGGCTCCGAGCTCCTCTGCGATGAATACCGCGCGTTCGTTGTGGTATCCCTGGCTCACGATGGTGAAGCGTTCCTGACCGAACACCGTCCTGGCGCGTTGTACCGAGGCGAAGGTGTTCAGGCCGGCACGATCAAGGGTCATGTCCGCCGCAGGCACGCCCATCGCGGTCAAGGCCGTGCGCATCTCAGCAGGTTCATCATACCCCCAGATGTCATCGTCACCGCTCAGGATCAGGTGCTGTACGCGCCCTGAACAGTATAGTTCGGCCGCAGCCTCCATCCGCTCCGTGAAGAAGGGATTGGGGCCGCCATCGCGTGCCACGGGCAGGGTGCCAAGGACCAGCGCCACTTGGTTGAAGGGAATGGCCTCCACATCAGCGAAGAGCTGGGCCGATACCCGACGTTGGATGTGCAGTTCATTGATCACGAGCGCGCTGGAAAGCACCAGGGCGATGGCGAGGTTCCAGTGAAGAAGATCCTTGAGCGTGGGCATTCCAGGTCTTGGGTCGAGGTCGCGGGTACGGGCCATGGGCAAACGCCGCACCATTCGCGGCTTTCTACGAACGCGCAAAGGACGCACTCCTTGTGTTCCACCCGACGCGTATCGGTGCATATCCGCTGACCGGGTCGATTTGCCCGATGAACGGGCTTTCCCGTCCGTTGTGGGTTCAGGGTGCGGTCGGTCGATCGGAGGGATCGGTCGGCCACTTGGGACCGGTCGGGTGTGAACACACCCCGGAATTGGGCAATGCATGCCACGATCGCGGGAATGGGCTCGTTGTTCACCGCATCGACGCAGGCAACACTTGTTCCCCCAAGGTGACAGGCTCCCCAAGGAAATACGGATCCACCCCGAGCAGGATGTCCGTCCACATCTTCAGGCGTGCGCCACGTTCCCGCACCCAGCTATATGCGGTCCGCGTGATACCCGTCTCCTCTGCATTGAAGCCGATCGCATCGATCCCGCTGGCCCGGGCGATGTAGAGCGCCCGCTCGTTGTGGAACCGCTGGCTCACGATCACGAGGCGTTCCTGCCCGAAGATCCTCTTCGCCCTGACCACGGAATCGTACGTGTCGAATCCCGCGAAGTCCAGGGTGATCCTGTTGCTGTCCACACCGAGATCCATCAGGCTCCGGCGCATGTCCATCGGCTCGTTGTATCCCTGGATACCGTTATCGCCACTGAGCAGCAGGTGGTCCACCTTGCCGGCATGATACAATGCGGCTGCAGCCTGGACCCGGTTCACGAAATAGGCGTTCGGTCGCCCGGAAGCCGAACCAGCGGCGGTGCCTAGCACCAGGGCGACCGGATGATGCGGCACCTCCTCAGTGGAATCGAAGGACCGACCAAGCGCATTGGCCTTGATCAGGCGTTCACTGATGAGCGTGGCGATGATCGGGACACATACCAGGCATCCCGTGACCGCCAGTACGATGTTCGTTCTCAGCATCGAACAGGTCAACGCCCCAACAGATCGATACCCGTGTAGTTCCGGGGAGACAGGGCCTTGAGCTGCGCGCGGACCTCCTCGCTGACGTCCAGCCCATCGATGAAGGCGGCGATGTCCTGCTGGCCGATCCGTTCCTTGCCCCGGGTGAGTTCCTTGAGCTTCTCGTAGGGCTGGGCATGGCCCGCGCGGCGGAGGATGGTCTGGATCCCTTCGGCCACCACAGGCCACTGGGCGTCGAGGTCCTTCCCAAGGGCCGCTTCGTTCAGCAGGAGCTTGCCCAGTCCCTTCTGCACGGCGTCCAGGGAGACCATGGTATGCGCCATGGGCACACCGATGTTGCGTGTCACCGTGCTGTCGGTGAGGTCGCGTTGCAGGCGGCTGACCGGCAGCTTCTCGCTCAGGTGCCCGAAGAGCGCGTTGGCCAGCCCGAGGTTGCCCTCCGCGTTCTCGAAATCGATCGGGTTCACCTTGTGCGGCATCGCACTGCTGCCGATCTCACCCGCCTTGATCTTCTGGCGGAAATAGTCGAGGCTCACATACTGCCACACATCGCGGCATAGATCGATCAGGATCGTATTGATCCGCCGAAGCGCATCGAACAAGGCCGCGAGATCGTCGTAGTGGTCGATCTGCGTGGTGAAGCGCTGCCGTGTGAGACCGAGCTTCTCCAATACGAAGCGGTCCGCCAGTTGCACCCAGTCGAATTCCGGGTACGCAGCATGGTGCGCATTGAAGTTGCCCGTGGCCCCACCGAACTTGCCGGTGAAGGGCACCTCGCGCAGCAGCTTCAACTGGCCGTCGAGACGTTCCACGAACACCTGGAACTCCTTGCCCAGGTAGGTGGGTGAGGCTGGCTGGCCGTGTGTACGGGCCAGCATGGGTACACGTGCCCAGTCGAGCGCCAGGCCATGAAGTCGGTCCCGCACGGCGGTGATGGCAGGCAGGTAGGATCCGAACAGGAAGTCCTTGATGAGCAGCGGCAGGGCCGTGTTGTTGATGTCCTGGCTCGTGAGCGCGAAGTGGACGAACTCCCGCTGTTCTCCGAGGCCGACCTCCTCCAAGCGCTCCTTCAAGAAGTACTCGATCGCCTTCACATCATGATTCGTCACCATCTCGATCGCCTTGATGCGCTGGGCATCGCTGGTGCTCAATTCGGCGATCCGACGTTCCACCGTGGTCAACAGGTTCATCGGTGTCCCCTTCAGTTCAGGCAGTGGGATCTCGCACAGGAAACGGAAATAGGCCAATTCCACCTGCAGCCGGTAGCGCATCAGCGCGTGTTCGCTGAACCACCGGGCCAGGTGACGTGTGCGTTCGCGATACCGGCCGTCGACCGGCGAAATGGCGGTGAGGGGATCCAATTCCATGCGAGGTCAAAGGTAGAGGTGCTCCCTGTAGCGACCACCCCGGGTCACTGTTGGGAGTTCGGTCGTAGCGATGATCTTTGTCCCATGGCCTTCACCAAGGACCTTGGCCGTGGCTTCTCCGGTTTCTTCAGGGCGTTCCGGTTCGCATTGGACAACCGCATGGCCTGGATGTTCCTGGTGCCCGTGCTGCTGTGGATGGCACTGGCCTTCGGTCTTTTCGCCCTCCTTCAAGGGCCGGTGGAGCGCCTGAGCGACTGGGTCGCCCTGCGCCTGGAGATCCCCGTGACCACAGGTGCAGAGGACTGGTGGAGCGGGGTGAAGGCCTTCCTCAACGGTGCGCGTGAGGTGATGGTGGCCGTTCTGCTCAAGCTCGCGGTGGCCTACCTGCTGTTCGTGGCGAACAAGTACATCGTGCTCATCCTGCTCTCCCCTTTGCTGGCCTACGCGAGCGAACGTACCGAGGAGGTCCTGACCGGTCGGCGCTACCCATTCAGCCTGATGCAACTGTTGAAGGATGCGCTGCGCGGAGCATTGGTCGCCTTGCGCAACGCCATCCTCGAGCTCTCCTTCGTGGTGGGCATCTGGTTCCTCACGCTCTTCGTACCTCTGGTGGCGCCCATCTCCTTCATCCTCCTCTTCATCGTGTCGGCCTACTTCTATGGCTTCAGCATGTTCGATTACGTTTT
>JAGQVR010000187.1 GCA_020437875.1 Flavobacteriales bacterium | reverse complement strand
GCTGGGCAGCGAGGCCGCCTGCCGCGCCGCCGGCAAGCTGCGTGTGGAGGGCAAGGACTACGTGGTGCAGGACGGCGACGTGATGCACTTCCTCTTCAACGTGTAGTTCGGGATCCCGACCGCAGGCCGATCCGGAGTATCTCCAGCCTAGGCTTCGCTGCCGTTCACCTATCCCAAGGTCCAGTTCGATCCTCGACGTAGCATACGGAGTAGGCTACACCTGTTATTTTCGCTGCATGCGTCAGGTCCTACTTCCTCTGCTGCTGGTACTTGGCGTTGGCGCCACCGCGCAGATCAACCCCAACCAGCCAAGGCCTGCACCCAAGCCAGCCGCCCCCAAGCCAGCCACGCCGGCACCGGCCAATACGGCCGTGTTGAAGGTGATCTGCGACCTGCCGTGCAGGTTCTATGTGGATGGCGAATTGAAGGGCACTGCGGATGCGGAACGCGTGTTGCGGGTGGTGTTGAAGCCGCGCACCGAGTACCTCTTCCGTGCGGAGAGCACTGCGCAAGAGGCAGACCAGTTGAAGCAAGTTTATAACACGGGTGAGGCGGGCACGGAAATGTTACTCGAGATCGAGCTGGAGCCTATCGCCCTTGAGCGTGAAGCGGTAGTGACGCGCAAAGAGGAGGCAGAACGCAAAGCGGAAGAAGTGCGCAAGGCAGAAGCACAGCGAAGGAGGGAGGCCGAGAGCCGGGCAGCAGCAGAACGCAAGGCCGAGGCCGAGCGCAAAGCAGAGACGGAGCGCAAAGAAGCCTTGTTGCACAAAGAGCGTATACAACTCGCTGAGGCCTTGAATTCAGAGCGTGATAAACAAGAGAAAATGGCACGTGCTGAGCGTATTAAGTCTGTGATTCCCAAATTGGAAGATGATATGGTCAGAGTGGATGGAGGGGCCTTCATGATGGGATGTGCTTCGGAAAAGAAGTACGAGTGCAGTTATTATAACAATGATAGACCAGTGCATGAGGTGATCGTTGACACCTTTTGGTTAAGCAAATATGAAGTGACACAGGAATTGTGGGAGATTGTCATGGGTAGTAATCCTACCTTTGAAAAATGTGCAAAGTGTCCAATTATTAATGTTTCATGGGAGGCGGCAGTTGATTTTATTAACAAATTGAACGAATCTACTGGATTGAATTTCCGTTTGCCAACTGAGGCTGAATGGGAATTCGCGGCGAGAGGAGGGAATCTGACGAATGGAACGAAATACGCTGGTAGTAATAGCATAAGCCGGGTTGCGTGTTTTAATAATAGGAAGAAAAGTGACAGAGAATTGAGCCAACCAGGAAGAAGTGGTATATGCCCTGTTGGCTCAAAAGCTCCTAATGAACTGGGATTATACGATATGTCGGGCAACGCTTGGGAATGGTGTGCTGATTGGTTTGCATCGGATTATTATGGCTATAGCCCGGTCGATAATCCGGCAGGTCCACAAGGTGATGGAAACGTATTTGACAGGAGAGTGACACGAGGGGGGAGTTTCTCTTCACATGATTTTCAATGCACGGTATATCACCGGTCAATGGGACAACATGGCACATTATTAGGTGAAACTAGACTAAAGTTTGGTCAAGGATTTCGACTTGCTCGTTAGAATGTTGTATATGGTCTTTATTGAAAGAGAATAATTTGATACTTTACCTTCGGTACTGTGAAGGTGTAGATTAGCGGTGCTAATTGAAGCATTCTACTATGTTAATTGCGTACGGCGCGAGGTAGCAAGCAGAACCGTGGGGCGAAGTACGCCGGGAACAACGACATTTGCAGTATGGCGTAGTATACCGGCAACAGTGGTGGCAGGATCCACCCGGTAGGCCAGAAGGCCCAGAGCGAATTGGGCTAGTACGACATGAGCTGCAACATGTGGGAATGGTTCCAGGACTGGTACGGGGAGAAGTACTACGACAACAGCCCTCAGCGCGATCCTCAAGGCCCTTCCAGTGGACAATATCGCGTGGTGCGTGGCGGCTCCTGGGACAACTCCCCCGGTAGCAGTCGCCTCGCCGACCGCAGCAGGCTCACCCCTGGCCTCCGGAGCCTCAACTTCGGGTTCCGGCTTGCCAGGACCGAAAAATACTTGGTTCTCTAACCCTTTCACCATCGGATTTTTTGCCAAGCTTCGATGCCATCCGCCGATCATGCGGCCGAGTTGTTCAACAAAGCCGCATACGGCTTCGCTCGGGGCAGAACGAACATGAAAAGGTGGACCCGGGCTGGTACGCGCAGGCGGAAGGCTCGGGCCCGCCATGTTGGCCCGGCTTCTTCCTACAAATGATTGATGAACGTGCTTCTCACCAGGTTCCGCTGTAGCACCAGGCTGGCGCCGCCATCGCCTGAGGCGCCAAACTCCTGCTCAAGCTCCACACCGGTGTTGGGGTCGTACGCCCGCACGCGGATGGTGCCGTCGGTAGTGTTCTCCACGGTCACCTCCACCGGGTAGTTCAGTGCGGGGTTGGCCAGGGGGCCGATCACCAGTTCGCCTACAGGCGTAAGTTCACTCTTGGGGTCGTGGTACTGCACCACCTGCAAGCGGATCTTGGTCTGCGTGGCGCTGCTGGTGTAGAACGTGCGCGTGGCCTGTGCGGGCAACGGCATGTTCTTGGCGATCAGGCGGTCCACCTCCATGCGGCCCGTCTGCGGGTTGATGGTCTGTATGCCGATGTGGTGTCCGGTCACGCCGCGAAACTCGGGAGGGATTTCGTAGGCCTCGGCTTCGCCGCTCAGTTGGGCCGCATGGACCGCGGCACCGTAGGCCACGGCCTTCAGGGGTTCGTGGTGGAAGATCCTCTGGCGGCTGTCGCTGAAGACCTGTCCCAAGCGCTGGCCGATGGAAGGCACCATGCTGCTGCCGCCCACCAGCATCAGTTTACCGATGTCGGCTTCGCGCAGCCCGGCACCATCCAGGCAGCGCATGCTCACTTCAATGGTCTGCTCGATCATGTGGCGTATCGCAGCCTCGAAGTCCTTGCGGTACACCACCACTTCAAAGGCGTGACTGCCAATGAGCACCGTCTTTTTCAGGAAGCTCTTGTTGGGGATGCTCAGCTCGATCTTGATCTCCTCGCTGATGCGCCGCAACTGCAGGCTGGTAAGGCCGTTCATGGGGAGCGGCGAACCGTGGGTGTTCCGGAACTGCTCCAACACCATGGCGGCAATGGCTTCATCGAACTCCTTACCGCCCAGCTCGGTGATGCCGTCCTTGGCCAGCACGTAAACACCCCGTTCGTCCATGCTGAGCAGGGTGACATCGAACGTACCGCCACCCAGGTCGTAGACCATCAAGACCTCATCCTTGCAGGTGTTGGAAACGCCGTAGTGCAGCGCTGCGGCCACGGGCTCCTCCACCAGGCCCAGCACGGGCAGCTCGGCCAGGGCAGCGGCGTTGAGCACGGCCTTTCGTTGCCGATCATGGAAGTGTGCCGGCACCGTGACCACGGCTCCTTCCATGGCACGCCCTGCATAGCTTTCAGCATCGAAGCGCAGCTTCTTGAGAACCAGCGCGGCCAGTGTTTCGGCGTGCCAGGCCATGCCGGCCCGGTCCAGGAAGATCGGGTTCGGCGCACCGAAGTTCCGTTTGAAGAACCTGAGCACGGGGAGTTCCGGGTTCTCCTCCAGCAGGGCCTCCACAAGGTAGCCTACCGCCGCATTCCGGTCGTTCAGGTAGATCGCGCTCGGGGTGCTGTAGACCTCCCGGAACGAGCTGTCCGGCAGCAGGGTGGGGGTGCCATCCTGCTGCAGTCTGGCGATCAAGGAGTAGGTCGTTCCAAGGTCGATCCCTGTCTTCATGCGAACAAGTGCCGGGCCTGCCGGGCAAAGGTCTGGTGTAGATCGTTCCGGAGCCGCCCCAAGGTGCGCTGCAGATTCTGGTGTGCGCGCCTGAGCTCGGCACATCGGCGTTCCTGCTGGTCGTTCTTTTGTACAAGGAGTTGCACGCGTCGTTTCTCTTCCTCCTCGTTCTCGGCCTGTTTCCGGGCAAGGTCCTTCAGGAAGCCGTCCATCGTCTGCGCGTTCGTGCTTTGGATCGTGCGCAAATGGTCGTTCAGCAGTCGCGACCATTGCCGGGCGACATCGGCCAGCATACGTCTCGCTTCGCCGCGCAGCATCTCGCGGGCCTTCTTCAGTTCGGTCTCTCCGCTTTCTTCACGTTCACGCCGCATGGAGCGCACCACGAAGACGGCCCCCAATCCGAGTAACAGTAGGGTCAGCGGGACCATGATGAAGCGCAGTTCACGCATCAGGGAGAGTCCCAGTGTGCTCAGCATCATGAACACGATCATCTGGTACTTCCGGATCGCCATGAAGAATTCATAGGAACCTTTGCGCACCATGCTACCCTCGTACCTGCGTTCCAGGTGTACCACATTGGCCACCAGCTCTTGGAGCGGTTGGTCCGTGAGCAGCTGTATCTGGAGGGTGGGGGAAGGCAGCTCACATCGTTCAGCGGCCTTCGCCATGTCCTGCTCCAAACTGCGCATGGCATCTCGCATGGCGATGAGGTCGTTGAGCCCATCCTGTCTCAGCCTGGTGGCGATCTTGTCCAGGAACCGTTCCTCGAATGGTGGCGGAACGGCCATGATGGTGTTACGGGCCCGCTTCACTTCGGTCAATCCCACAAGGTCTTCCAGCAGGTCGTCCACCATGCGGCTTTGTGCTCCGGTCTGCGGCCTTGCTCGTGCCTCCACCTGACCGGCAAGTCCGGCTTCCAACTCCGCAATTCGCTGCGCGAGCAGTTGTTTCAACTGGCTGGCGGCATCGTGGGCATGGCCCTGCCGGCGTCCCTGTACCTTGATCACCTGCTGTTGGTTCATGGCCCGCCGCGCCTTCAGGCTTCGCTCCTGCTGGTCCAAAGCGAGACCGATCACCGTTTCCAAGCGGTCCAGAGCGTTGGAGACCGACAGGTTATGCAACAGGTTCAGGGCGGTATGGAAGTGGGGCAGCTGCATGCGCCTGGGCAGCGAAATGCGCTCCAGGTCGTTTGGACCGATCTCCTCGACCACGGTCTGCTGGCTTTCCAAGGAAGCCTTCGTGCCGCCGGGCAATCCTTCCCCGCCATGCAATACCATCAACCAGGTGGTGTCGCTCGAAAGGGCTGCCAATTTGTCCAAGGCCTCGGCCTGCTCAGGGCCATCCAGCAGGCACACCACCAAGAGGGGGCGCAATTCCTCGAGACGGTGGGAAGAAACCGCCGAGAAGGCATGTCGCCTTACCACGAAAGGCACCCCCTCCAGGAAGGTGGTGCCTTCGTCCAGTCCAAGGGCCTTGAGCGTCACTTGTTCCCGGTACTCCGCATCGGGCATGAACGTGACCAGATCAACGGTGGCCTTTGGTTCGTCCAAACGTTGGCGGAGCGCCCGCGCACTTTCCACAATGCTCCGCCCAGCGATGTCATCCAGCGCCGCGGCTTGCCCCATCAGCTCGTCCAATGCGACCAGGAGCTTGCTATCGGTTCGCAGCCCTACCAAGCGTCAAAATCAAGCTTCAGAGTACCCTCCCGCTGCTCCTTGGACCAGATGCCTGCATGCAGGATCGGACAGACCCAACGTTCAGCTCTGACCAAACATGCGAAGGCGATCACGCTACCGTCCCAAACCACCCGGCCACCGTCCACCTCATTAGGTTCCACGCTGCCACCGGC
>JAGQVR010000186.1 GCA_020437875.1 Flavobacteriales bacterium | reverse complement strand
TGTACCGCTGAGATCGGGGAGGAGGATGGGTGGATCACCATCCGC
Source organism: Flavobacteriales bacterium (assembly GCA_020437875.1). Lineage (GTDB taxonomy): Bacteria > Bacteroidota > Bacteroidia > Flavobacteriales_F > PHOS-HE28 > PHOS-HE28. The sequence goes on along the minus strand of JAGQVR010000186.1, from coordinate 5,637 downwards.
CAACGCCGTGGTGTTCCGCCTTCCGTACCCAAGCCCGCTGGACCCACCGCCTGGTACGGCCGATATCGGGATCTCAAGATGAAGCTGGCCCTGGCCGTCGGTGCGGTAGCGCTCATCATCGGAGGCGTGATCTGGTTGAAGGATACGTTCCTGGTGATCGATCCAGGACCAGGAACACCGCTCGGAGATGCCGTGCGCACCGACGCGCATATCGCCACGCTGTTGCAGACACTTGAGGCGTACACGCCATCGTTGCATCGGGACCATTCCAAGGATACCTATGCGATCAGCGTGTTGTTGGTACCCCTGGATGGTTCGTCACCGAAGAAGGTGTTGGTCAAGGAAGGGCTTGCGGGCAACTCGTTCTCACTGGCCAAGGTCCTTGGCAGCGATGGTCGGATCCTGTGGTACGATGTCAATGGTACGGGTGGGATCGATCTCGCGAGCTTCAAGGTGATGCAAGGTGGACCGGCGGAGCTGCGTGGCCTGGTCGGATACCGTGGGCTTCCTTTCCGACCCAGGGTAGAGGCGGCGCTGGCATCCGGCTTCTTCAAGGATGAGCATACTTGGTTTGGCCTGCTATCCGATCAGGAGCTGGAAAAGGAGTACGCGCCGAGCAAGTGGATCCGACGGTTGACAAGCGCGAATGATGCGAAGCAGCCGCGGCGCTTTCATCGGGGGAGCTTGGGGGATGAGGCGGCCACCGGAAGTCGGCGGATCATGACGATGGAGCCCATCGGACAGGAGAATTACCTCAACGCGGCCTTCCTTCGGATGGACGAAGGATCCGAACCGATACGCCTATCCGAGCCGGACGGTGCCTTGATGGTCTACACCTCGGAGCCAGGCTTGAAGGGAACGCTCGTTCTTGCGCGTGTGGACATGGATGGCAAAGTCATCTGGCGCATTGACACGGCCATCGATCGGTTCAAGCTGGAACGGATCCTTCCGGGCGGGCAGGTCTCCACATTCATCGGAACGCGACTGCCGGTTCCCGGCAAGGTGAGCGAACCGATCCTCGTCCTTGTCGACCATGCCACAGGCAAGGCGGTGACCCATTCGCTCTGGCGGTGATCGCTCGGATCACATGAGCTGACCGATCACCGCATCGATCCGGTCCTTCAGCGCTTCGCACGCACGGATGGTATCGCCATGCAGTTCTTCGCGCGGGGTCAGTGTGTTCTCGCGAAGCGCATCCACCGCGTCACGCAATTCCGCGCACCGTTCATCGGTGGCGATCCCGCGTTCCATCATCCGGTCGATCGCATCGATCAGGCCACTGTCGACATGGCCGTGGCGCAGTTCGGTCTGCAGCATGAGGGTGGTACGTTGCAGGATGCGCAGGTCGCGGATGAGCTCGGTGTCGGTCATGGTCGCCGCAAAGATGCGCGGCCATATCGGCCTGGCATATAGGTTCGCGGTGTGGAGATGATGAGCCGTGCCTGGCGCTATTACGTGGATTCGTTCCGTGGCTTCGGTCGCGGGATCTGGCTGCTCACGCTCATTACCTTCGTGAATCGGGCGGGCACGATGGTGGTGCCCTTCCTCAGTCTGTATCTCACCAAGGACATGGGCCTCACGCTCGAGCAGGTGGGATGGATCATGAGCTGCTTCGGTGCGGGGTCGGTGGTGGGGTCGTGGCTGGGAGGCCGACTGACCGACCGGATCGGCTTCTACGAGGTGATGGTCGGGTCGCTGTTGACCTCTGGACTCGCGTTCCTGGTGCTGCAGCATGTGCGTGGCGCGGTGCCGTTCGGGTTGGCGATCTTCGGATTGATGGTCCTGTCGGATGGATTCAGGCCGGCGATGTTCGTCGCGATCCGCCAATATGCACGACCGGAGAACCGAACACGCGCCGTCACACTCATCCGGCTTGCGATCAATTTGGGCTTCAGCCTGGGGCCCGCGATCGGAGGACTCATCATCACCAGTTGGAGCTACGCCGGCCTGTTCTGGGTGGATGGGATCACCTGCTTGCTGGCGATGGCCATGTTGCTGCGTTGGCTGCCGCGCAAGGAGGCCGGTGCCGTCGACCAGCCTCTGGAGAACGCGGCCAAGGCGTCACCCTACAAGGATCGACCTTTCCTGTTCTTCCTGATGATCGTCACGCTCATCAGCATCCCCTTCCTCCAGTACTTCAGCACGGTGCCCTTGTTCTACAGCGAGGTGCACGGCCTGAGCGAGGAGTACATCGGTCTGCTGCTCGGCGCGAATGGGCTCATCATCTTCCTTGTGGAGATGCCGTTGGTCAAGGGGTGTGAGGATGGTCGTGTGCCCCTGTTCCGCTTGCTGCGCGTGAGCGTGGTCTTGTTCGCATTGAGCTTCGTGGTGCTCGTGTTCGCCCCCTTCATCGCCTTCCTGTGGGTGGGCATGGTGCTGATGACCTTCGGGGAGATGCTCAACTTCCCCTTCATGAACCGCTTCGCCTATGAACGATCGGACCGTGGCAAGCCGGGAGCTTACATGGCCTTGTTCACGATCTCCTGGAGCGTTGCGCACATCATCGGGCACACGCTCGGGCTCCGGCTCGTGGCCAGCGTGGGGTACATGACCACCTGGTGGTTCTTCACCGCGTTGTTGTTGGTGGCCTTGGGCGGGCTGCTGGTGCTCGAACGGATGGTTCGTCCATCCATCACCGAGCAGCCGGCGATCGAAAAGTGACCGACCTAATTCTCGGTGCGGTCGTAGGCGGGCTTCACCCGCAGGATCGTGTTCTCGAGCTTCACACCATCGAGCTTGTTGATCGCCTTCACGGCCTCGCGCTCGTTCTTCATCTCCACGAAGCCGAAGCCGCGGCTCTCCCCGGTCACGCGGTCGGTCACGATGCGTGCCTTGTCAACCTGGCCGAAGTGGCCGAATAGGAGTTCCAGATGAAGGTCGGTGATGGCATGGGTCAGTCGCCCCACGAATATGTTCATGCGTGCAGGGTTTAAGGTTGATAAGATGTAACTCGCGCTGACCGGAACGGCCGGACCAATTGGCCCCAAGAGCACGTTGAGCAATGTCCGTGCGCAAGATACGAAATATTTCTGGAAGCCGCGCCGATCCACATGTTCAAGCGATGTGATCCAGCATGCAATGCGGTCGGATCACCTTGCGTGCCGTGTGCAAAGTGCGTGTGGCGGTGATGATCACCAACGAAGGATCCCTCCATCACGCGCCATGCCCAAGCGGGTCAATGACTCGAAGCCCTCGCTCGTGTTGGTGCGCACCCGGAAGGCGATGAGCCAGGTCGTTCCGTCCATCGTCGTTCGCATCACAAGGTCGACCGTGCCATTCGGATGGATGGGATGCCAGCTCTTGTCCGTGAAGAAGGAGCCGTATCCCCTATGGGCCAGTTCGACCAGACCAGGGTGCCATCTCATGCGTCCCCATGCGAGATCACGCCCGAGACTGTCAGGATGCAACATGTTCCCGGGAAGCGGGTGGTAGTGATCGGGGTTGCCGCGTTGATCGATCACGTAGAGGAACGAAGCCTGCGGGGCGGTGGTGATCACTTGGATGCAGTGTCCTGCACTACTCGGCACATCCTCTGTCCTGGTCACATTCATGCCGAGTACAAGGCTTGCCGGACCGACCTCGATGGGGAACAGGTCACGGCTCTGCTGCGGGCACGGCCGGTCGAGCCATGCCGGATCAGGCTGCGCGGCCAGCGGCACGGCGATGAGGCAGACGAGCAGGGTGCGGATCACGGGGGTGCGAGATGCGGCCGGTCGGACGCCACCCGATATACACGCTCGGAAGAGCATGGTTCGATCGTACACTAGCAGCGGGTTGCACGAGCTACCACGCCCATCATGCGGTCAGGAACCCTTTAAGAAACGCAGGGCCCTCCGATCCCCATGGTGGGTGACGATCTCCAATTGGTAGGCGCCGTTCTTCAAGTCGCTCACCTCGATGGGTACCAAGCCACCGCCGGTCAGCCGATCCAACGCCACAGCGCGACCCAATTCATCGATGATGCGGATCCCGACGTTGCCTTCCAGCCCGCTCAAGTCGACCTGAAGGACATCGGTGGCGACCGTGGGGAATAGCCGGACCGCCTTCAACGCATTCGCTTCTTCGATACCTACCACGGGCGCTATGGTGTACGTGAGGTCATCAAGGGAGACATAGTTCAACGTACTGCCATAGGTCACGGTGAGTGACTGTAGCGCCGCGCCTTGAAGGAGCGTGCCATTCATGGAAAGCTCCACCCAGTCAAGACCGGAGTTGCCGGTCGGGGCAACCGTGAAGACATGGGATACGGTGCCTCCCGGTCCGGTGCCGGCCAGTGTGACGAAGCCCACGGCGTAGTTACTCCCATCGGTCCCGCTCGTCCACATCTTCACGCTCTGGAGGGTGAAGGTCTTCAGGGGGTCCTGCAGGACGATCTGTGATGCCGGCATGTTGTCGTTCCCTTCCAGGATCCCCGTGTCGATGAACCAGTCACTGCCTCCTGCGCCGTAGGTGTCGAAGTTGGTGATGCGCAGGTCGGAGGTCAGCAGGAAGGTCTCTCCCGTCGGTCCGTTGAAGGATGTTGCCCCGTCGGCATATCCGGTCTCGAAGCCTTCGGTGGTCTGGCCAAGCAATGGGGCGGTGGAGAGGAGGAGGGCGGGTAGGAGGAGAGTTGTTCGCATGTGTCGAGGTATTGGTCGGTATGGAGCTCTACTTGCTGATCACTTTCAGAAGCGTTCGGCAGGTGTTGGTCAACGATGAAGGTCATCGTATCCCAACATCGAGACCGGGCAAAGGATGTGAACACAAGGCCCTTGGCTGTCCGCTATGAGCAATATACGGCACGAGCCGGCGGATGATGAACCTTTGGGTGGAAGTGGTGTACGGACGCACATGCGCATGGCCCTTTTCATAGCGGTGCTCATATGGTCACGGTCGGGCATCCAGGCCTTGACCACGGTCCATGTCACTGGCCGCATCATCAACTGGCAGGAACCCATCGCTGGTATGGGGCCATCCACCATCGGCATCCGCTCCGAGGGCTGGCTGCAGCCGAATACGGCCCCGGACAGGAGTTCGGGACGCTTCGAAGGGACGATCACCTGCGATCCGATCAGGAACGCGCATGGTCGTTGGGTGGACATCGAGTTGCGCGCCTTCACCGACTACGGACCCGGAAGATGCAGCATGTACATCCGGGCACCCTATGCGAGGAGGATCGATCTCGGGGATATCGCGTGGCGGCCAAGCCACTACCGGATGAAGCCGGGAGGACTTGTGATCGATACCGGGGTACCGCGCGATACCTTGATCGGGGAGCCGTTCGATGCATACATGCTTCTACGACCGCTCAACCCTCAACCCGGTGAACGGATGGAACTCGTATTCGGATACATCAGCAGTGGAGAACCGCGCGTCGTATCCCATGGCATCTCCGTGAAGGACATGGGCACCTGGCTGGTGGACTTCCACTTCGCGGTGCGCACGGATACAGAGGTGCTCACCGAGAGTTGGAACGAGGAGGTGAGCCCCTTCGACCTGGGGCCGATGTCGGCCGGTCGTTATCGCCTGAGGCAGTCACCCTCGCAAGGGGATCACCTGCGTGACATCGACCTCCTGTTGAATGAGGAACTCTACATCACCGTAGTTCAGCGCATCGAACCATGAGAGCGATGATACCGCTGTTGCTGTTGCCCATGC
>JAGQVR010000185.1 GCA_020437875.1 Flavobacteriales bacterium | reverse complement strand
CCCGTACCACCCTTTCCTTCGGCCGCGCTGTTCACCCCTGTCGTCACGGTATGGAGCTCCCAGCCTTCCGAGGTGAACGTATTGATCTGATCAACGATCATCCGGTCGTTGTTGGCGATGTTCTTGAAGTTGATACCGACCATGCTGTAGAAGTTCATCAGGTCCTTGCCGACCTCCTGGTCGCCCTGATCACTGATGATCACACGCGAGCGACCCATGCCACCCGGCACGACACTTTCAATGGTGCTGAACTGGCGGTAGGTGTATGCCTCGGAAACTGGCGTTGGGCGGAAGCTGTAACCCAGCAACAGCGCAAGCGGGAGAGCGGCCATGAGGCCCAGGGAGCGGAGGTTCACGTTCATCGGTCTATGGTGTTGGTGTTCTTGGCACGTATCTTGGCAATGCAACACAAATAAAGGACCAAACATGCTGCGCACCATCCTGCTCTCCACCTTGCTGGGCATTTCCCTGGCCTCTTCGGCACAGACCATCTACCGTATCACCAACGTGACCATCACCGAGAAGGACCAGGTAACGCAGGGCCAGGATGCCATGGCCGAGATCCGAGGTGCCGAAGGCACGGACCGGGTGATCATCCATGCCGGGAACGGCGTCGAGCTGCGTTCCAAGGTCAAGGTGAGCACCCAGAACGTGAAGCGCAGCAGCGTGAAGAGCAGTGCCGTGAACGCCATCTTCGAGATCGACCTGAAGCTGGATGGCCAGAAGGACAACCGTCGCGTGGAGAAGATCTACTACATGGACCAGGAGCGGAAGTCGCACTTCAAGGAGAAGTTCGTCTTCAAGAACGGCAATCAGGTCCGCGTGGTCACCGTGGAATTCGACGGCAGTTTGGAGTGACCGGTCGATGCGGCGCCCTGTGGAAGGTGCGCTGCCCGCGAGTATGACCATGTGATACGCTGCTATCTTGTGCACCATGCAGGTCACCCGACTGTTCGACATCGCCGATCTCCAGCTCGCCCAGTTCCCCCAGGACACCTGTGTGGCCTCGTTGGAGGAGGGAAAGCTGCGCGCATACAGCACACAAGAGTTCATCTCCACCGCCGAACAACTCGCCCTGGGCCTGATGGACCTCGGCATACGCCCCGGCGACAAGGTGGCCCTTGCGAGCGGGAATCGTGCGGAATGGGCGCTCGTTGACCAAGCGGTCCTGCGCATCGGTGCCATCGGCATTCCCATCTACCCCACGATGAGCGCGGAGGACTACGCGTACATCCTGGACCATTCAGAGAGCAAGGTCTTCTTCGTCAGCAACGCCGAGCTGCTGAACAAGGCGCGCACAGCGCAGGCCAAAGTGGCCTCGCTCGGCCATCTCTTCACCTTCGATCGTGTCGATGGTGCCGCACACTGGAAAGAGCTGCTCGGACGGGGTGCGGAGCATGCACCGGAGCTCGAACGCTGCAAGGCCGCCGTGAAGCATGAGGACCTCGCCACGATCATCTACACGAGCGGCACTACCGGAAAGCCCAAGGGCGTGATGCTCTCCCACGGTAATATCCTGAGCAATGTGGAATCGAGCGCGGCACGGCTTCCGGTGGAAAGAGGAGCCCGTGCCATCAGCTTCCTGCCCCTTTGCCACATTTACGAGCGCATGCTGATGTACCTGTACCAGCGTGCTGGCATGCAGGTGCGCTTCCAGGAGACGCTCGAAGAGCTCGGGGCCCGTATCAAGGAGGCGCAGCCGGAGGTGTTCACCGCCGTCCCCCGCCTGCTCGAGAAGATCTATGATGCCATCCTCACCAAGGGAGAGGCGCTCACCGGAGTGAAGCGCAAGCTCTTCTTCTGGTCGCTCGATCTCGGTGAGCGCTACCAGGTGCATGGCCGCAGTGCGTGGTATGACCTCCAACTCGCCATCGCGCGCAAATTGGTCTTTAGCAAATGGCGCGAGGCGCTCGGTGGCCGTGTGAAATGCGTGGCCAGCGGAAGCGCCGCCCTTCAGCCAAGGCTCGCACGAATCTTCAACGCCGCCGGAGTGCCGCTCATGGAAGGATACGGCCTCACCGAGACCAGCCCGGTGGTGAGCGTGAACGATGCCCGGAATGACGGCCTTCGCTTCGGGTCGGTGGGCCGCCCCATCAAGGACGTGCAGGTGCGGATCGCCGAGGATGGCGAGATCCTGATCAAGGGCCCGAACGTGATGATGGGTTATTACAAGGAGCCCGAGTTGACGCGCGAGGTCCTGACCACTGATAGCTGGTTCCACACCGGTGACATCGGCGAACTACGCGAGGGTTTCCTGTACATCACCGACCGCAAGAAGGAGATGTTCAAGACCAGCGGTGGCAAGTATGTGGCACCGCAGCCCATCGAGAACCAGTTGAAGGCCTCCCGGTTCATCGAACAGGCCGTGGTGATCGGCGAGAACCGGAAGTTCCCTGCCGCCCTCATCGTGCCAAGCTTCAATTTCCTGAAGGACTATTGTGCACTGAAGAACATCCCCTATGAGAACCCGCAGCAGATCATCGGTGACAAGCGCATCATCGACCGGATCTTCGCCGAGGTACAAAAGGTCAACGCCGGTCTGGGCCATTGGGAACAGGTGAAACGCATCGAATTGCTGCCCTCCGAGCTCACCATCGATGGCGGGGAGCTCACCCCCTCGTTGAAGCTCCGCAGGAAACCCATCCTGGCCAAGTATGCGGCGCAGGTGGAGCGGATATACGCCTGAGCCTCCGGGTCCTTCGCGCTACTTTAGCGCACGCTTAACGCAATGTGAACATGAAGCAGGCGCTTTGGATGCTCTTTCCATGCATCGTGATGGCCGGATGCAACAAGGAACCCGGCGAAGGGGGCAAGGCCGAGATCCGCGGGCGGTTGCTGGAGAGGCAGGTCTTCGTTTCCGGTGTGGTCGCGGTGGGACCCTACCCGGTCGTGGGTGACAATGTGTACATCGTTTATGGGGATGGGTCCGAGGGGCAGTTCCCGGACGACAACGTGGATTCCGGACCGAACGGGGAATTCCGGTTCCGCTGGCTGCGCAAGGGCACCTATACCATCTATGCCATCGGTGAGTCCTACACGACCGAGAGCGGCAAAGTGGCCGTCCCCATCACCGTCACCGTCGACGACCGCAAAGGTGTCCAGGAGATCGGCGACCTGATCATCGACAAGATACCTTGAGCCTTTCCGCACGTCGCATAGCCATCCTCCTGGCCTTGTTCGCACTGCCATTCGCAATGCGCGCACAGGATGCCGCTCGACCTGTGGTCCGCCAGGAGCTTTGGACGAGCATCGGTCTGCAAGGTCGACCCACCTTCCTCGAGAATTGGATCGGAAAGAGCACGGTCAAGCGGATCAAGACCACCGGGGAGGTCGGCTATCGATCCGCGGACAGCTTCTTCGCCGGTCGCCAATACTACTTCGACCTGGGAGCGGACTACAAGGTGAGCGATCACATCACCGTGGGTAGCGAGTTCAGGTATGCCATCCGTACCTCTGAGGAGGACCGACAGCGTCTGGGGGGCAAGTTCCAATACGAGCTGGAGCTGGGTCGCGCGGATATCGCCTACCGCCTGACATACCAGCACAACTTCCGTGACTTTGGCGAGGTCCGCGAGGTGTTCAGGAACAAGCTCATCGCCAAGTACAACATCGGCGATTGGAAGTTCGACCCCGAGTTCAGTGCGGAGTTCTTCTCCTGGGCCGGATACCAGGGCTTGTCGTACATAGGCGTGCGGTACAAACTGGGAACGGAGTATGACTTCGGCAAGGCGCATGCGATCGGATTGAGCATCGTTCATGACCGCGAGCGGATGGTCTACGCACCGGAGTACCGCTTCATCCTCGCCATCGACTATGGCATCAAACTCTACAAGCTCTAAGCATGGCCGGTCGTCCGTTCGCATGGCGCGTTGGTCTGTTCCTGCTGGTCGTGACGGTCGCCATCGGTGTGGGTTATCTTATGTTGAAGCCCTCCGATGAGCTGCCGGTCTACCACCCGAACCAGCTCGACCCCCGACTGGTCGATCCATCGGTGAAGGGGCGAGCGGGCGAGCATCATATCAGCGACTTCGATCTGACCGATCAGTTCGGCGGGCACTTCACGATGGCCGATGTGGGACATCGGATCATCGTGGCGGACTTCTTCTTCACCACCTGCGCCACCATCTGTCCGAAGATGACGAACCAGATGGAACGTGTGCAGGAAGCGTACAAGGATGAGGACCGACTGCTGCTCCTCTCCCATTCGGTGACACCTGAAATGGACTCGGTGCCCGTGCTGGCGGCATACGCCGCATCGCACCGTGCCGACCCTGACCGGTGGCGTTTCCTTACGGGCGACCGGAGGCAGATCTACGCGCTGGCACGCAAGAGCTATTTCGCGGCGATGGACGAAGGCGACGGCGGTCCGGATGACTTCGTGCACACGGAGAACTTCGTGCTGGTGGATCCACAGCGTCGCATCCGCGGCTTCTATGATGGCACCTCCAGTGCTGACGTGGATCGCTTGATCGGAGATATCGCCACGCTGCTCAAGGAGCAGGAAGCCTCGTGAGGCATCACGGTGTCGGTGCGCCGTACTGCAGGACGGTGAGCGTCGACTCCCCCTCCTCCGGAAGGTCCACCCGGTATAGCCGATCGAAGACGTGTTCCGGTATCCCTTCAACAGCCTGCCCTGACAGCCCTTGGACGATGCGCGGCACCGTGTTGTTGTGCCCGGCCACCAGGACCACCCGGCCCTTCCCCTCGCTGCGTATCAACCCGATGAGGCTGTCGATGGCCAGAGGCTCGACGATGCGGATACCGACGCCGGTGCGGTCAGCCAGTGGTCGCACGGTCTGTTGCGTGCGTTGCAAAGCGGTGGCGAAGACGAGGCTCACGCCCACATCGCCAAGCCGCTCCGCCAGCGCTTCCGCACGCACCTGCCCCACGGCGGATAGCGGGGTGTCCTGGTCTGAGGTGGCCTTCTCGGCGTGACGTACGACGTATACCGTGGTCATGGATGGCATCGGTTGCTTCTGCCTGGTGGTCGCACATCCGGCCAGCAGGACCATCACACAAAGAAGCATGTAACGGGTCGTGCGATCGAACATGCGGCAAGGTAGGCCGGTTCGATCCGGATGCCAACGAACCGGACCTCGGAACACCGAAGCTACCTTCGCGCCAACCACCCTCCTGATGCGCAAATGGCTTGATCGCTACTACGGCACGCTCCGCAAGATCAAGGCGAACTATGTGCTGCTGAACCTCTTCAACCGGAGGAAGCTCGCGCATGCGCAGCGCATGTATCGGAAGTACGGCATCCACCGCAGCGTGCTCCTCCCGATCAGCAGCACCGATCTTCCGGCGACCAGGACAACGGACCTCCCCTGGCTCGATACGGCCGATGGCCTGGCCCGGCTGGCTTCACATCCCGGCCTCCAACGCTTCGATGCCGCTACGCGTGAGGCCATCCTCGCCTGGCCAGAGAACGGCTATGTGATCCTTCGCGGCCTGTTCAAGCCCGAAGAAGTGGCGGAGATCAATGCCGAGATCGACCGGTTGATCCGCGAGAAAGTGGTCGACTTCAACTTCACCGGCCGCAAGATCATGTTCGCCTTCCACCACAGCGAGCTCCTGCGCAAATACGTGCACGATCGGCGCATCCTCGATGTGATGGACTTCCTCCTGGGGAAGCGGATGAAAGTATTCCAGAGCATCAACTTCCTCACCGGAAGCGAGCAGGCC
>JAGQVR010000184.1 GCA_020437875.1 Flavobacteriales bacterium | reverse complement strand
TCACCCTGGAAGTGCTACGCCCCTTCGCGGAGAGCCGGTTGAAGCAATTGTGGGCGGAACAGGCGACAGGGGCCGAACGACCCGCCATGCCACGGCTGATCGATGCGGTGGCCAGGCGGTTCACGGTGGCTGTACTGCTTGTCGCACTTGGAGCGGGGCTCTATTGGTGGGGGAAGGATGCTGCACAGGTGTGGCCGGTGATCACCGCCGTGCTCATCGTGGCCTGTCCGTGCGCGCTTGCGCTCAGCATGCCCTTCGCATACGGCCATACGGTCCGGTGGATGGGTAAGCGCGGCTTGTTCCTGCGCGATGCCGAGGTGGTGGAGCGCATGGCCCATACTGACCTGGTCGTGTTCGACAAGACCGGGACGTTGACCGCTCGTGAAGCGCACAGCGTCGAGTGGTTGGGCGCTCCGCTGACCGATGTCCAGCGGTCGATGGTGCGCTCGCTCGCCCGCAGCAGCGTACATCCCTTGAGCGCCGTCATCCACGCGCATCTGCGGGATGCGTTGCTCACCCCTGATCGCGTACACGAAAGTCCTGGCAAGGGCATCGAAGGCGTGCTGCTTGATGTCCCGGTCCGTATCGGCTCAGCGGCGTACTGCAGTGCGGATGATGTGGAACGGATCCACGGGGAGGCCATCGTCTTCGTGCGGATAGGAGGGGACGTCCTCGGCCATTTCCGGATCATGAAGCAGGCGAGGGCCGGTGTGGTGGAGGCGGTGGATGCCTTGGAAGGGAGCGTGGGCACCGGGTTGCTGACCGGGGATGACCGTGTGGCCGAAGAACTGGCCAAGCATTTCGCGCCGGCGGACATCCGCACCGGCTGCAGCCCTGCGGACAAGTCGCGCTTCATCGCGGAGCAGCAGCGGGCCGGGCATCGCGTGATGATGGTGGGTGATGGGCTGAACGACGCCGCGGCCCTCGCCAGGAGTGATGTGGGGATCACCGTGACCGAGACGAGCGCCGCACTGACGCCGGCCAGCGACGCCATACTTGATGCCGATGCCATCGCTCAACTACCCCATTTCCTGCGGATGGCCCGCCGGGCACGCCGGATCGTCTTCGCCAGCCTGGGCATCTCGCTTTGTTACAACCTGGTCGGTGTATCGCTCGCGGTGGCCGGCCAGATGAGCCCGCTGATCGCGGCCATCCTGATGCCGTTGAGCAGTGTCAGCGTGGTGGGCTTCGTCACCCTGGCCGTGTGGCTGGGAGGCAGGGGTGCATCCTGAGCGGTCAAGCCCCGCCGATCGCTGTTCCGGTGCCGGGCATGTCGGGGAAGCGTTCCCGCGTCTGAACTTCGCACCCCCGCACAGCGGGTCCAACCGAACACATTGATGAGCGCAACGACAGAAGCGCCTGTGGCTCCGGCCAGGCAGGGCATGTACAAGGTGGTGATGGAGCAGTTCGAACGGGCTGCCGATGTCATGGGCCTTGATCCGGGTGTGCGCACGATCCTGGCGCAGACCAACAACGAGATCGTGGTGCACTTCCCGGTGAAGCTGGACGATGGCAGCATCGCCGTGTTCACCGGTTACCGCGTGCAGCATAACAACGCACTGGGGCCGTACAAAGGTGGGTTGCGTTACCACCCTACGGTGGACATCGACAGTGCGCGAGCCCTCGCGATCTGGATGACCTGGAAGACCTCCCTGGCGGGACTTCCCTACGGGGGAGGGAAGGGCGGCATCGAGATCGACCCGAAGAAGTATTCGCAGGCCGAGCTGGAGCGCATCACCCGTCGATTCACCTACGCCCTGGGGGACAACATCGGGCCTGACCTGGACATTCCAGCGCCTGATGTGAACACGAACAGCCAGATCATGGCATGGATCGCCGACACCTTCAGCAGCACGAAGTCGCCGAGCACGCGCTTCGCGAACCTGCACGTGGTCACCGGCAAGCCGCTGGGCGCGGGTGGTCTCGAAGGGCGGGACCGCGCCACGGGCTACGGGGTGGTGGTGACCTTGAAGGCCTGGGCCGAACGCCGGAACGAGAACCTGCGCGGCAAGCGCTACATCGTGCAGGGCTTCGGGAACGTGGGCTATTGGACGGCACACTTCATGGCCATGGAAGGCGCGACCCTCGTGGGGGTGCAGGATGCGAGCGGCACGGTGCGCGATCCGGAAGGGATCGATCCGGAAGCATTGAACACCTGGGTGGAACAGAACGACCGCAGCGTGGCCGGTTTCAAAGGAGCGACCACATTGGATGCGGACGGTTTCTTCGGGATCGATTGTGACATCGTGGTGCCTGCGGCATTGGGCAACCAGATCACCGCCAGGAACGCCGGGAGGATCACGGCCAAGGTGGTGGCCGAGGGGGCGAACGGCCCGACCGACACCGAGGGGGAGGCGATCCTGCGGAAGAACGGTGTCGAGATCATCCCGGACATCCTGTGCAACAGCGGCGGTGTGATCGGCAGCTACATCGAGTGGCTGCAGAACAAGCGCGCCGAGTACTGGAAGATCGACGAGGTGCTGAAGATGATCCATGACAAGATCACCACGGCGTTCGCCAGTGTGGCCAGCACTGCGGTGGAGTTCGATACCGACTGGCGCACCAGTGCCTACATCGTTGCACTGCGTCGGTTGGAGAAGGCGTACAAGGAGCGGGGCATCTTCCCGTAGCACCGACCACCATGAAGGGCGTGGGCCCTGTTGGATCCCATGGACCAGGTCGTTGATCACCACACGACAAGCTGGTGCCTACATGCCGACGAACACCTCCGAGCGATGACCATGTTCTGCCGGTGTTAGGATCGTACCGTGCCCGATCGGGTATTCCGTACCGCTGCACACCAAGCGGTATCCGCGCTCGATGCACCGGATCGAAAGGTCACCGATCGGAATCCAGTGAGGTGACCGGTCACCTTGAACGAATGACCATTGGACTGGATGCCCCATGTGTTGACAAAAGGGTGGATAACGAACGGCCATGGCTGATCTTCATCATCTTCCCCAGGGTTCGTTACGAGGCATTTTGGCGCCTCTTAGACAGCTAACATGAACACCTTGATGATCTCGCGACCCCGCACGCAGAACACCGTCCGTTATGACCAGACCGAAGTCCTGGAAGAAGCGCTGCGCTATTTCAACGGTGATGACCTGGCCGCGACCACTTGGGTGAACAAATACGCCCTGCGTGATGCGGGAGGAAACCTGGTGGAGAAGGGGCCTGCCGAGATGCACCAGCGCATGGCGCGTGAGTTTGCCCGGATCGAGGCGGGATATGCCCCGGTGTCCGCCGCAAGTCTTGCGCAAATGAGCGCCTACGGCCGTGAACGCACCCTCCTTACCGAGGAGCGTATCTTCAAGTTGTTCGATGGGTTCCGCGACCTCGTACCCCAGGGCAGCGTGATGGCTTCGCTCGGCGACCCTTACCGGCTCGCTTCACTGAGCAATTGCGTGGTGGTCCCTTCACCGCGGGACAGTTATGGTGGTATCCTTCGCAACGACGAGCAGCTGGCACAGCTCTTCAAACGGCGCTGCGGTGTGGGCTTCGACCTGAGCACTTTGCGGCCGGAGGGCGCCGAGGTGAGCAATGCGGCGCGCACAAGCACCGGTGCGGTGAGCTTCATGGAACGCTTCAGCAACACCACCCGCGAAGTGGCGCAAAAGGGACGTCGCGGTGCGCTCATGCTCACCATGGACATCGCGCACCCTGACGTGGAGCAGTTCATCACCATCAAGCAGGACCTCGCCAAGGTGACCGGTGCCAATGTGAGCGTTCGCGTGAGCGATGAGTTCCTTCAAGCGGTGGATGCCGATGCGGATTTCTACATGCGCTGGCCCATCGATGCGAAGGAACCCATTGTTGAACGACGGGTCAAGGCGCGAGAGCTATGGAACACACTGATCACCTGCGCGCACCGCACCGCCGAACCGGGTGTGATCTTCTGGGACCGGCAGCACCATTACTCCACCAGTAGTGTGTACCCGCACTTCCGCAACGAGAGCACCAACCCATGCAGCGAGATCGCCATGCAGGGCGGGGATAGTTGCCGGCTCATGGCGATCAACCTGTTCAGTTTCGTGACCGATGCGTTCACGCCGAACGCACGTTTCGATCACGAGCGCTTCGCACAAGTGGCGTATGAAGCCCAACGCCTCATGGATGATCTGGTGGACCTGGAACTCGAGGCTGTGGAGCGCATCCTTGACAAGGTGACGGCCGACCCTGAGGCGGATGCCGTCAAGCGCCTGGAGTACGAGACCTGGGAGCTTCTGCGAGACACCGGCCGCAAGGGCCGTCGCACGGGTCTGGGCTTCACCGGCCTGGCCGATGCCCTCGCCGCGCTCGGTCTGAAGTACGACAGCGACGCTGCGCTCATCGCCACGGAGGAGATCATGCGCACCAAGTGCCGCTCGGAATTCGAAAGCAGCATCGACATGGCCATCGAGCGGGGCGCCTTCACGGGCTTCGATCCGGCCATTGAAAGCACCTCGGAATTCACCGCGATGCTCGCGCTGGAGCTGCCTGAGGTGTACGAGCGCATGATGGAACATGGCCGCCGCAACATCAGCCTCAGCACCGTCGCTCCCACTGGCACCCTCAGTCTGCTCACGCGTACCAGCAGCGGCATCGAACCGGTATACATGCTGGGCTACACCAGGCGGCGCAAGGTCGTCACTGGAGACCCGAAGGCCAAGGTGTCCTTCACCGACGAGCTCGGCGACCAGTGGGAGGAGTTCACCGTACATCATCCGCGCTTGTTGGACTGGATGAGGGCGAGCGGGAAGCAGGATACGACACTAAGCCCCTACGCAGGTGCCACCGCCAACGACATCGACTGGTACAAGCGCATACGTCTGCAGGCCGTGGTCCAGAAGTACACAACGCACTCCATCAGCAGCACGATCAACCTGCCGGCGACGGCCACGGTGGAGGAGGTCGGGGGCATCTACCTCGAAGCGTGGAAGGCAGGGTTGAAGGGCATTACCGTGTATCGTGATGGAAGTCGCCATGGTGTACTTGTCCCCGAGAAGAAGGGCACCCCGGCCGAGCAGCACCAACATGTGTCGCGCCCCGAACGCCTCGAGGCTGATGTACTGCGCTTCCACAACGAGACCGAACCCTGGATCGCCGTGGTCGGCATGTTCGACGGAAGGCCCTATGAGATCTTCACCGGCAGGGCCAATGGTGGTTTCGAACTGCCCAGGTGGGTGACCAAGGGCTGGGTGGTGAAGCGGAGGGACAACAAGCGCGGAAAGAACATCTATGACCTGGAGTACGCCGATACCGACGACTTCCGAGTGACGGTGCAGGGCCTCAGTCGAACCTTCAACAAGGAGTTCTGGAACTATGCGATCCTCATCAGCGGCATGCTGCGCGAAGGCGTGCCGCTGCCGCAGGTGGTTGATGTGGTGGCCAACCTCAATCTCTACGACACGACCCTCAACACCTGGAAGAACGGTGTGGTGCGTGCGCTGCAACGCTACATCCCTGACGGAACCAGTGCAGCCGGCCGGAGGTGCGCCGATTGTGGGGACGCGGACGGCGTGTACTATGAGGAGGGCTGCCTGAAGTGTCGGAGTTGTGGTAGCTCGAAGTGTGGTTGATCGTGATCGGTGAAGCGCACAGTGACCAGCGGTCGTTCTTGATGAAATGATCCCACCTCTCCGGCCACTACGACCGCGCTATGCCAGACGGGTGTTTCAGTCGCAGTTCTCCATCTCAAGGATGAAGT
>JAGQVR010000183.1 GCA_020437875.1 Flavobacteriales bacterium | reverse complement strand
TCCCTTGTTGCCCGAAGGCCTGGAGCTGCAATGGACCGGCACCCGCCTCAGTGAACCCTTCGTGAGCATGACGCTGAAACTGCTTGATCATTTCGGTGTGCGTGCCAGCTTGACGATGGATGGTGTGGTGGTGCCGCCGGGGGCCTACGAGAAGCGTCCGTACGAGGTGCCGCGCGACTGGAGCAGCGCCGCCTTCTGGTTCGAACAGGTGGCCCTGGACCCGGGATCATCCGTTCTGCTCACCGGCTTGCAGAAGGACACCCTGCAGGGGGATCGCGAAGCGGTGCAGCTCTGGTCGCCGTGGGTGCGCGCGACCTTTCAACCGGAAGGACTCCTCTTGGAGAACAAGCAGGAGGCCGGACCATGGACCGACAACGCGGTTGACCTCCGGCATGTGCCGGACCTCTTCCAACCACTGGCCTTCACCTTGGCCGGACGTGGTGTGACCGCAGCGTTGACCGGCTTGGACAACCTGGTGGTGAAGGAGACCGACCGCCTGAAGGCCGTGGGCGATGTGTTGCGTCAACTGGGCTGCACCGCAGGACACCGGGGCGGGACCTTCATCCAAGGTGGCGCCATCAAGAGCAGGGGTGCCTTCACCTTCGACCCGGACATCGATCATCGCATGGCACTCTCGGTGGCGCCGCTCGCGCTGCTGCTGGAGAGCGTCACCGTGAAGGACCCCGACGTGGTGGACAAGAGCTACCCGCGCTACTGGGACCACCTGCGTCAGGCCGGTTACACCGCGTCCTGACCGTCAACTCCCTCCGATACCTTACTTCGCAGTACCGACCACAACCTCACCATGCCCTTCCCATCAGACCTCGAGATCGCGCAGCAGGCGCGCATGCAGCCCATCAATGCCATTGGTGAGAAGCTCGGCATCCCCGCCGACGACCTGGAACTCTACGGTCGGTACAAGGCGAAGCTGCCGCTGGCCCTGATCGATGAGAAGCGGATCAAGAAGAGCAAGCTCATCCTCATGACCGCCGTGTCACCGACGCCTGCCGGGGAAGGGAAGACCACCACGAGCATCGGGTTATGCGAAGGCCTGAACAAGGTCGGCAAGAAGGCCGCCGTGGTGCTGCGCGAACCTTCACTTGGGCCGGTCTTCGGTGTGAAAGGCGGTGCAGCTGGTGGCGGTTATGCCCAGGTGGTGCCCATGGAGGACATCAACCTGCACTTCACCGGTGACTTCGCGGCCATCGAGAAGGCCAACAACCTGCTGGCGGCATTGATCGACAACAACCTGCAGAGCAAGACGAAGAACCTGCAGATCGATCCGCGCACCATCGCCTGGAAGCGGGTGATCGACATGAACGACCGCGCTTTGCGCGACATCGTGATCGGCCTCGGCGGCACCGGCAACGGCATCCCCCGGCAGGACGGCTTCAACATCACCGCGGCCAGCGAAGTGATGGCCATCATCTGCCTCGCCACCGGTTACGAGGACCTGAAGACGCGCTTGGGCAACATCTTCGTGGGCAACAGCCGCAACCCGGAGAAGAAGTACGTCTACGCCCGCGACCTCAAGGCCGAAGGCGCCATGGCCCTGCTGCTGAAGGACGCCATCAAGCCCAACCTGGTGCAGACCCTCGAGGGGAACCCGGCCATCATCCACGGGGGTCCCTTCGCCAACATCGCGCAGGGCGTGAACAGTGTGCTCGCCACGCGGATGGGCCTCAGCCTCGCCGATTACGTGGTGACGGAAGCCGGCTTCGGTGCCGATCTGGGTGCCGAGAAGTTCTTCGACATCAAGTGCCGCGCAGCGGGTCTGGATCCCAGCGCCGCTGTGATCGTGGCCACCGTGCGTGCCTTGCGCTACCACGGTGGGGCGGAGAAGGGCGAATGGAACGACCCTTCCATGGAACGCGTCAAGGCCGGCCTGGCCAACCTGGGTCGCCACATCGAGAACGTGGCCAAGTTCGGCGTGAAGGCCGTGGTGGCGATCAACCATTTCCCCACGGATTCCGCGGAAGAGATCGCCCCGATTCAGGCCTACTGCAAGGAGCGCGGAGCGGAAGCGGTCGTGGCACGTGGCTTCGCAGAAGGTGGGGCGGGCATGACGGATCTGGCCAATGCCGTGCTGCGCGTGGTCGATGGTGGCGAAAGCCGCTTCAAGGTCCTATACGACCTCGACCTCACCATCGAACAGAAGGTGGAGCGCGTGGCGAAGGAGATCTACCGCGCGGGTAGTGTGGTGTATGGGCCGGATGCACAGGTCGCCCTGCGCCGGATCAAGAACCTGGGCCTGGAGAAGCTCCCGGTGTGCATCGCCAAGACGCAGTACAGCTTCAGCGACGACCCCACCCGTCGTGCGGCGCCCGAGGGTTTCGAGATCACCGTGAAGGACATCGAGATCGCGGCCGGAGCGGGCTTCGTGGTGCCCATGCTCGGTAGCATCATGCGCATGCCCGGCCTGCCCGAGACCCCCGCCAGTGAGGGCATGAACATCGATGCCAATGGCGTGATCAGCGGCTTAAGCTGAACCATCCATCGTCCGAAAGCGAGAAGGCCTCTCCGCGGAGAGGCCTTCGATTCGACAGCGGGCGACTTCATTCCCGCACCAGACGCTCAGCGAAGAGCAGTCCGGAACCATCGCGGAGATGCAGGACATAGATTCCGGTCGACAGCCCATCGACCGGAATGCTCGTATTCGTTGAACCAGCCGGGACCTGTGCAACCAGCACATTGCGTCCTGTGAGGTCCGTCAAGGTGATCTGGGCATGCTCCTCCAACGGTGCCGCCCAGAACAGGTCGGCCTGCCTGTCCGCCGGGTTCGGGAAAAGGTGTGTACGGGTGAGTGCGCGTTCGCTCATTCCAACGCTGCCCACGTCGAAGCCGATATCCTGCAAGGTGTCCCAGGCTTCTCCGGACGTCGTTCCGGTCTGGTCCCACATGATCTTCCGACCGGTGTTCCCGGATGTGCTCATGGTGCCGAACGCCGTGTTCTCCGATGTCTCGAAGCTGATGTCCACCACCAGCGACTGGCTGGGATCATAGGTGAAAGGTGTGGTGAGGTCGATCATGAACCAATCCCCGGATTCTCCTGGCGCGATCGTGAACGAAGCCGTTTCCAACACGGTCTGCAGGCCGGTCAGGAACTCCACGCCGCTGAACGCGGTGGCAGGCGTCTGGACCATGCTGATGGTGAGATCGCCCAGCGTGTTCCCAAGTGTGATCCCGGAGACACCGTAGCGATAGTACAATCGGGTGATCTGGCCGGCGACCGCACCGGTGAAGTCATTTGGCGCATATAAGCACTGGGTGTGCCGTGCATAGCTCGTACTGCCCAGCAGAAAGGTGCTGCTGCTCGAACCACAACATTTCTGCACGTCCTGTCCGTACGTGGTGAGGAGAAGACTCGTGGTGAAGAGGAGTGTAAGCGGTCTTTTCATGAGGCAAGTATTTGACCAAATATCGGGTATCCCTCTCCCAAGTGGTCATTCCAGGTCACGCGTTACCTCACACTCGCTGATGCATTGCATGGTAAATCCCCTGACCATGTTCACTTCGATCACCCTGCTCGCGTTGAACCTATTCATCACCCCGCTGCCGGCGACCACTGGCGCCCTGCCCGAGCCCGCCGTGGCCCTGCGCCCCGGAGGACCACCCAGCATCCGTATCGCCGGAAAAGGGTCCGGTGACATCAGTGCAGCGGAATGGGATCGGGTGAAGGAAGTGGACCTTGTCGGTTGTGTTGCGGGCGCACACATCGTGGACCTCCACGTCTGCATCAAGGACTGCAAAGGCAAGGACGCCGGCTACCGGACGAAGAGCGCCACCTTGACCGACGGCATGCGGGGCATGATCAAGAACCTGCCCCAAGGCACCCCGTTCACCGTCACGGTAACGGTGAACGATGCGAATGGCAAGGCTTGGGAGGTGCCTCCCGCGCATTTCATCTGGAAGGGATGAGTATCACCCTGGGCGGGTCATGTCCCGCCCGACCTCCACGAGGTGTCCTGGTCCGTAACGGCTGTTGCCGTGCTTAGACCGGGTTCCGGAAGGCGATCACCGCGAAGGCGACCAGCGCTACGTATAAGCCGACCACCAGCCAGTGGGAGGGGATGCGGCGCATGAGGGAGTCCATGATCGTTCGTTTGTTCAATGGGAAGACGGACCCCCCATGGGCCTGGTTGCCCTTGCTGTGACTTATTAACATGCTTTTCACATCGTCTTTCCCCGTCGTGCTCCCGGGTGGTTGACGATCGTCATCTCCGCGTTGGGTCGATCGGGCTCTTTTTACGATCTTCAACATCGCGTCACCCGACACGAACCAACCCAAGACCATGAGCACTGCGACCGCACCTGCACGCGCCTACATCGGCGACCTTCACCACGACCAAAGGGAATGGCTCAACGCCCTGACCTTCTACAAGGAGGACATCACCATCCTGGAACACCGTCTGGAGGATATCGTCCGGCGCAACAACAAACCGGAGGTCATGGCCCAGGTCGAACACTTCCAGAACCAGTTCATCCGCGAGCGCGAGGTGATCGATGAACTCCGCCACGACATCAAGCAGGAGGAGAACGTGTTGGAGAAGGAGATGAAGGACCATCCGGTGGCCATCGAGCACCGCTATTTCAAGGACCACACGGAGCTACGCGACCGCTTCCAGACCTTCGAGAAGCTCTATCGCGAGCTGAAGCAGGAGTTCCAGCAGTGGCTGGTGCAGTGGATGTGAACCACCGCTCATGCCGGCCGGGCGACAAGGCATTCCCGCCATGGGGCGGGATCCACTCGTAGGTCAACCTCGCTCCGGGATCACCGAGTTGTTGTTCCGAGTTGGTCGTTCCTGTTGCCCCTTCCATATCAAGAGTGCGACCATCACGGGAAGCATCCAGGCCGTACGACCCATGAACCTGCTGTCCACTGTGCTCAAGCTGGCACAGACCCAGGCTCCCCACAGCATGGTGGACCCTCCGACCATGAGCGCGATCGCCGACGCCTTCCGTGATGCGCTCCGGATCAACAGGATGACCATGGTCAGAAGGGAGATCGCCAGCACCAATTGGTAGGCCCGGTCCAGGTACCGAAGTCCCAGGGTCCCTGCTCCCGTGTTCTGAGCACTGCCGAGATAGGCGGGCATCGCCTCGGGCACGAAGCTGTTGATGGAACCGTATGGTGCGCTGTAGTCCATCCGGTAGAACTGGCCTTCCAACTCATCCGCGATGCGCCAGAGTCCCAGCAGTTCCGCCGTTGAACGCAAGCTCCCCAGGATGTGCATGCCGATGTACTTCGGTTCCGTCCACGTCGCCCGGATGATCCGGTCGTATTCCTCCTTCACCTTCCGGCCTCCACCTTCCAGTGCAAGAGGGCTCTCCCCGCCCCACATGAAAGCCTTGTTCGTCCGTGGGAGGTCATCCTTGTAGTAGCACAACCGGGCAGGGTCGGTGTCGCAATGCTCGTCCAGCCAGGTCTTCAGCATACCGGTCTCCACCAGGCGGCTCATCATGAACACGTGCGAGTACCGGGAGATATGCGCCTCACCGCTCACGGCCTTGTTCGCAACAGGCAGGGCAGCCCATGCAAGCAATAGCGAGAGGCCGACGCCCATCCCGCGGCGGATCGGGATCGCCCTGCCGATCAACCTTTGGGCCACGACCACGCTCACGAACACCAAGGGCAGGATCAGGAGATCGCTGAGGTGCACCCAACATGCGAACACCACGAGCAGGAGTAGCCCGATCAACGACAACCGCCATTCTGGTGTGAACAGGAATACGGTCATGGCCAGAACGCCGATCACTGGAAAGATGTCAGCCACCAGCTGACCCGCATACCAGCCCAGCCCGGTGATCGGTG
>JAGQVR010000182.1 GCA_020437875.1 Flavobacteriales bacterium | reverse complement strand
TATTCGAGGCGTTCACCAACGCCCCAGCGCTCGTCCCCGGTGACTACCACGTGGGTATCCAGCAGCTTGCGCAGGACAATGACCGTGCGATCCATGTACTGGTCGGTGGAGAAGCGACCGCCGGCCGCTCCGTGGTCATGGAAGGTGCCACCTTCCTCCTCTCTGACCTTGCCACCACCCCGATGGTGCGCCTCCACCTGGAAACGGTACCCGTGACCGTACGGGAACAGGGGTCCAACGACAGCGGCCTACGGATCTACCCGAACCCTGCGAGCGACCGTTTCCGGATAGAGCTACCCGAAGATGTAGTGATCAACGGTTGGTCCCTGATGGATATGGCAGGAAGGACGGTGCTGGAAGGACGTGCAAGCCTCCAACCGGCAGGGGGTGATCCATGGATAGAGGTCGGCGATGTCCCTGCCGGCGTCTATCTGGTGCAGGTGCACACCGCACATGGCCCATTCGCAGCGACCTTGGTGATCACCCGCTGAGCCAGTAGCGGTCAGCGTTCCACGAGCGGTCGGCATCCTTGCACCCCGTACGGCACGCTCCGCCCCATAACGGCCGCTTCACGATACATCCCGACGTGTAACTTGCTCCCCGTCCAAACGGTCAAACCAACATGAAGACACGCTTTACCCTGCTCGGCCTATTCGCCGGCACTTTCGCCATGGTGGCTTCCGCCCAGCAGGAAGGTCACTTGGATCGGCAACCGCTTGCCACGCCTATCGGCATGAACCAGCCCGATCGTGACACCCCCATGGTGGGTGGTGAGCGCGGTGGTGGCACCGTGGTCTGGTCGGAGGACTTCAGCAACGGCCTGGCCGGGAATAATCCCTCCGGTGCCTGGACCACCGAAGGTCCGCACGCCAACATCTGGAAGATCAGCACGACCGGTCCGCTCGGTGCCTACACCCCGGCCAGCCAGCGGATCCAGTCGACCACCTTCTCCAACGGTTTCGCCAAGTTCGCTTCGGACTCGGCCAACTGCACCTGGAATGGCAACACGCCCACCGCACTGCCTACGAGCCAGTTCGTGGACTGGGAGGCGAGTTTGGTCTCGCCGGTGATCGACCTTTCCCTCACCCCGCAGGTCGAGGTGGTCTTCCAGCAGCGTTCGCGTTTCTGCTGCGGTGACAGCCCCTTCTTCTTCGAGGTGAGTGCCGATGGCGGTGCCAACTGGACGGCCTTCCTGGCGAACGAAGGCCTGGCACTGAACCAGGACCCGACCTTCACCGAGACCCGTCGGTTCAACATCTCCAGCGTGGTGGCCGAGGACCCGGACAACGTGCAGATCCGTTTCCACCACAACAGCGAAGCCGGCACCTCGCACTACCACTGGCAGGTGGATGACATCCAGATCGTGATCCTTCCGGAGTACGAGATGCGCATGAACTATGCCTACACGTCCACCACCGGCGAAGGCGAGGAGTACGGTCGCATCCCGGCCACGCAGCTGCCCTCGACGATGAACATCGGTGCGGAGGTGTTGAACTACGGCAGTGCTGTGCAGACCAACTCGAGCGTGCAGTGCGTCATCACCACCCAGGCCGGTGCGGAAGTGCTCTCGCACACGACACCACTGGGTGATATCCAATCCGGAGCGAGCATCGTGAGCGACGACTGGGTGAACCTTCCCTTCATGGACCTCGGTCGGTACAACGCCACCTTCAGCATCAACAGCGACTTCATCGACCAGGATGGCGTCCTGACGGACAATTCCAAGGTGCGCAACTTCGAGATCACCCTCGACCAGTACTCCCTGGATGCACTTGGCAACTATCCTCCGGGTACGGAGGTGCGTCAGCAGCTCGGTACCGCCTCGTTCACGGACAACGCGACCATGAACTTCATGACGATGTATAACATCTTCACGGCCACGGAGGCGTTCAGCGCCACGATCATCCTGGGCACGAACACACGCGCCGGTGAAGCGGCCACGGTCGAGGTGTTCCTCCTGGATACGGCCGACGTGTTGAACATCGCGAGCAGCTCCGTCGACTTTCCGATCGATGGCGTGACCTCCGATGTGGTGAGCATCACCCAGCAGCATGTGTCGGCCGGTCGCATCACGGTGCCCTTCATCCAGCCCGTGTTCCTGAACCCCGGGGCCTACTACCTCTGTGCCCGCATCAGTGGCTCGGGAACCACGGCCACGAACGATCCGGAGGTGTACATCGCCGATGACAACACCGTGCCGCAGCCGGGCATCAGCACCATGATCTGGCTGCCGATCGACTTCAACGACGACGGCACCGAGGGTCGCCACGTTTACGGCAACGGCAATGCTGCGGCCATCCGCCTGAACATCACGGCGGCCGTCGGTATCGAGGAGGACCTCGCCACCACGGGTGTTTCCATGTACCCGAATCCGACCACGGGCATGCTGAACATCGTAAGTGATGCCTCCGGCCTTATGAACGTCGAGGTGATCGACCTCCTCGGCGCCGTGGTGCGCACCACCCGGTTCACGGGCCGTACCACGATGGACCTCACCGGCCTGGCGCATGGCGTGTACAGCGTACGTGTGAGCAACGGTGACCAGAGCAAGGTGGAGCGCATCACGCTGCACTGATCGACGGATGGTACGAGGCCCCGTGGATCCTGGATCCACGGGGCCTCGTCGTTCATGGCGTTCAGGAGCGGCGGGACATGGCCTCCTTCACCTGGCGCATGAGGCTGCCAGCGAAGACGAATTCGATCAGCTCCTTGTTGTCGGTGTTCAGCAGCGCCTCCCGATCACCCTCCCACCACTTCCGTCCCTGATGGATGAACAGGATGTGCTCGCCGGTCTCCATCACGCTGTTCATGTCGTGCGTGATCACCACGGTGGTGGTGTTGAGGCTCTCCGTAAGCTCCTTGATCAGGTCGTCGATGACGATCGCCGTCTGTGGGTCCAGACCACTGTTGGGCTCGTCGCAGAAGAGGTATTGCGGTTCCAGGACGATGGCGCGGGCGATGCCCACACGCTTCTGCATACCACCACTGATCTGTGCGGGGAAGAGATCGTCCTTCTCCTGGATGCGCACCAGCTTGAGGCATTCGCGCGCCCTGTCCTCCATCTCGTTCTTCGGCATGGCTCCGAACATCCGAAGGGGGAACATGACGTTCTCCAGCACCGTGAGGCTGTCGAAAAGGGCCGAGCCTTGGAAGAGCATGCCGATGCGCTGGCGCACCTGCCGCTTCTCATCGGCGTCCATGTCATGGAAGGACCTGCCCTCGAAAAGCACCTTCCCCTCCTCCGGCTTGTAGAGGCCGACCATGCACTTGGCGAAGACGCTCTTGCCGGAGCCGCTTCGCCCGATGATCTGGTTCACCCGTCCCTTCTGGAAGACCGCATCGATGCCGTTGAGCACCTGCGTGTCGCCGAAGCGCTTGCCGAGGCCCACCACTTCGATCATAGCAGGAGAACACGGGTAAGGACGAGGTTCGCCAGGAGGATCACGACGTTGCTGTAGACCACCGCGCGGGTGCTGCTGATGCCCACCTCCCGGGTGCCTCCGCGTGTGTAATAACCCTGGTAGGCGCTCACCGTGGTGATGATGAAGGCGAAGACCACCGTCTTGATGATCGCATAGGTGACATGGAAAGGCTTGAAGCCGGTCTGGATGCCCATCACGAAGTCCTCACTTGAGATCACACCCGACTGCACACCGGCAAGCCAGCCGCCGAAGATCCCGAGGAACATGCTGATCATCACCAGGAAGGGGTTGATCATGGTGGTGGCGGCCAACTTGGGCAGGATGAGGTAGTTGGCCGAGTTCACCCCCATGATGTCCAGTGCATCGATCTGCTCCTTCACCCGCATGGAGCCGATCTCCGCCGCGATATTGCTGCCCACCTTCCCGGCAAGGATCAGCGAGATCACAGTTGGGCTGAACTCCAGGATGACGCTCTGGCGGGTGGCGAAGCCCACCACCCAGGACTGGATCAGCGGGCTGTCGATGTTCGTCTTGGTCTGGATGGTGATCACGGCACCCATGAAGGCGCTGAGCAGGGCCACGATGCCCAGGCTCTGCACCCCTAGCAGATCCATCTCCTCCACGGTACGGCGCCAGAAGATACCCGCCCTCTCCGGACGACTGAAGGTCTCACGCAACAGGTGGAAATAGCGGCCGATATGTCCGATGATGCCCATGACGAACGGGGCGAAAATAGCCCCTGGCATACAAGGGCGGGGTCGATGGAGGTTGTAGTTTCGCACACCATGCAGGGGTCTTGCACCATCCGACGGAACATATGGCCCTTGGCCGCGCTTGTCTCGGCCTTGGTGATCGCGTCCTGCAATTCCCAGCCTGCCAAGTACAGGCATTCCAATGATTGCAAGTGCCCCAAATGGAACCATGTGCCCCGCCCGCCGGCGGGCAGTGAGCATGCCGGCCCCCATCCGGCGGCGACCCCGTATCATTGTGGCACGGCCCAGCCTTCCTGAGCCACCACCATCGTGCCCCGCCTTTCCGACAGTGATCCCGAGCTTCTGAGGAAGCACCTTCCGAGCGCGGCCTGGCCCGTGGTAGTGGACTGGCTGCGGAAGAACCCGGTGCAGGTGCGGATCGCCCGGCCACGGCAGACCAAATTGGGCGACTACCGCAGCGCCTCCCGCACGCAGCCACACCGGGTGAGCGTGAACGCCGACCTGAACCCGTACGCCTTCCTGGTGACGCTGGTGCATGAGTTCGCGCATTACAGCACCTTCGTGAACCAGCGGCGCTGGACCGCCCCGCACGGACCCGTCTGGAAGAGCGAGTACGCCCGCCTGATGCGCCCTTTCCTGAGCGATACCGTGTTCCCGGCCGATGTGCTGGGGGCCCTCGAGCGGCACCTGGTGGACGCCCCGGCGAGCAGCTGCACGGACCAGGGCTTGATGCGGGTGCTGATGAACCACGACCCCGAACCACGCCAACTATTGGAAGAGCTGCCGGACCGCTCCGTGTTCCGTTTCAACGAACGCGTCTTCGTGAAAGGGCCGCAGCTCCGGAAACGATACAAATGCCACTGCCTCAACGACCGTCGCAACTACATCATCGACCCGATGGCGGAGGTGCAGGTGAACGGACCCATGGTGGTGTTGAAGGCCTCCTAGGGCCGCCTCCTCGAAAATGACGAACGAACACACGTATTGCGTGATCATGGCCGGCGGCGTCGGCAGCCGCTTCTGGCCCATGAGCCGGAGCGCCTATCCCAAGCAGTTCCTTGATTTCCTCGGACTCGGACGCACCCTGCTCCAACAGACCTACGACCGCTTCCTCACCATCTGCCCCCCCGAGAACATCCTGGTGGTGACCAATGCGAACTATGCCGGGATCGTGCAGGAGCAATTGCCCGCACTGAAGGCTTCCCAGATCCTGGCGGAGCCCTCGCGGCGGAACACGGCACCCTGCGTCGCCTACGCCAATCATGTGATCGCGAGCCGCGACCCGAAGGCGCTGATGATCGTGGCCCCGAGCGACCACCTCGTCATGAAGGAGAAGGCCTTCAAGGAGACCATCGACCTGGCACTCCAGCAGGCCGCCAGCACCGATTGCCTGGTGACCTTGGGCATCATGCCGAACCGGCCGGACACCGGCTACGGCTACATCCAGTTCGATGATGCAGCGGGCACGCGGCACCCGCGGGTTAAACCGGTGAAGGCCTTCACGGAGAAACCCGACCATGACACGGCCGTGCGCTTCCTGGAAAGTGGCGAGTTCCTTTGGAATGCCGGCATCTTCGTATGGAGCCTGGCCAGCATCCGGCACGCCTACCGGGACCACCTGCCCGATATGGAACAACGCTTCAGCACGGGAGCAGCAGCCTTCGGCACCCCGGAGGAGGCCGCCTTCATCGCT
>JAGQVR010000181.1 GCA_020437875.1 Flavobacteriales bacterium | reverse complement strand
GGTGACCCCTTGCTGTGTCGTCGCGGTGCTGTCGATCCAGCCCAATTCGAGGTCCGGCTCTACCACCGTCGCTTGGGCAATATCGTCAGGGCAGGTCCCGCCACCTGCAACGGTATAGATGTACACTCCCGGCTCCATTGCCTGGGGGTCATAGAGTCCATTAACCACTGAACTCGGACCCGACCAACCACCTCCTAGGTCAGGGTTGGTCAGAACAGCAAGTAGATCGCTTGGAAGGTCATCACTACATGTCTCTAGAACTCCATCCAACCCCGCATCCGGCGCCTCTTCCACAGTGATCATAGCCATTGCAACAGGGCTATCATCACCACACTGATTGGTCGCCACCACACTGATGGTCGCATCCGCGGTCCCCACATCCGTGTTAAAGGGGTTGCCTGAACCACTGTCCGTCCATCCACCGGTCACCGTCCAGGTGTAGTCCAACGTGGGATCGTTCGGGACCGAGTACAGCGCACCCATCGTTCCCTCGCATACGGTCAGGTCCCCGGTGATTGGTCCTGGCTGGCCGGGTGGTGGTATCGCGTTCAGTGTCTCAACAAGGACTGGTCCCGTGCCGCACAGGTTCGTGGCGTTCACTTGCACATCCGCTCCGCCTGACCCCACGGTCACCCATGCAGTATCCGCGCGGGTACTGTCAAGGCTCCAGTTGGTACCCGGCAGCAGACTCCATGCATAGCCTGTCGGGGTCGCGCCGGAACTCGGGGGCATCAAGACCAACGCTACCGAACTGCCAGGGCACAAGGGCGCTAAAGCGGTCACGGCAAGGGGTGTCCCAAGGGGTGCGGGAGCGCTCACATTGATCACCCGCGTCACCACCGAACTCCATTGGGCGTGGTTGTCCCGCAACTGCAGCTTCAACTGCTGGTTGTTCCCCAGGGGCAGGTCACACGCCTCGAGCAGCGAATTAAAGTTCAATTGTTGCACGGGTGGGTCGAACACCACTGTATGCAGATCCAAGGGCTGCACGTCATTGCTCACCCAATAGCGCAACGCGGTGATCAGGTAAGGCGAGTCCTGGCCCCGGTGGAACTGGCGGCTCTCCACGGGTCCCCAGAAGCCGAATGCGTCCTGGATCCGGAAATGAAGCCAATGCGGACCTATGTCCAGAGCGCTGGCATCAACGGATTCATTTGGAAGATCGATCGATGGTCCCGTGACCGCTACGCTCTGCCTTGCGCCATCATCCTCATCGAACCAGTACTCATAGCGCACCAGCGTATTGCTACCCTGTGGTAACACCTGGAAGGGCCGGCTCACCACGCTGCTCCATTGGGCTTGGGCATCCTTCAGGCGGAAGTGGATCCAGTGCGGGCCCGAGTTCAGGGCCGAGGCATCTATGCTCGCACCGGAAATGGTAATGGGGTTCCCCGATACAGGGACCGTAGTGCGGTTCCCATCATTCTGGTCGAACCAGTACTCGTAGGCGGTCAATGTCTGGCACACGCTTCCGTGGGCCAGAGCACCTGCAAATAGCAGGGTCAGGCTCTTGCGTAGCATGGCAAGTCAGTTCTGCTGGGCTTCCGCCTGTATCTGCACGGGAGCAAGAACCCCGGTGGTCCCTGTGGCGGTCGGCACGTTCAGTAGCTGCCAGTGGGGATTGAACGGGATGGCCTCATCCTTCCATGCTGTGCCAGCCGCTCCTCCATAAATACCAACGTCGTAGCCTCCCTGGCCCATGCCTATGGCAATGCTGTTGGTCGCCAACCGGTAGTCACCTGCATAGTTGGCGGGAAAGTCGTCGAAGTCCGGGATGTTAACGAACACATTGTTCGGGGTCAGGGGGGTCTGCTGGTTCCCGTTACCGGCATAGCAGGCATTGGCAGCTGCGTTCACAGTCCCACCACCTTGTATCGCGAACAGGTTATTGTAGTAGCAGGCGCTCAGGTGTGCGATTGTTGGGGCACTCGTCAGGGTGAAGATGTTGTTAGTGAAGGCAACCCCATTGTTCGTAGTACTGCTTGAAAACGAGCTACCAAGAATGAGGCAATGGTTCACCGCGACAGTATTGGAGAGCCCGGAAAAGGAAACTGAGCCGTCAATGATACAGTGGTCGATAAGTACGTTCTGCACGGAGTTTCCAGCTCCACTGATACCCCCGCGAAGGATACACTGCATGAACTGAATGTTGTTCATCCCACTTACCACCGAACTGGCCATGGAGACGACATTGCTGAACTCACAATGCTTGAAGAGTAGGTCGGACACATTATCATTAGTGATGTCCGGGGAGGTCTGTAAGAACTCGATCCCATGGAACTGTGAACCGCTGCCAGCAGCATTAACAGTTAGTCGGGCAACACTATTACCAATGATCTGGGTCTTATTCGTCACCCCCGTGGCACTGGGGTACACCCCCGCACCAACGAATACCAATGGTTTACTGACCAACAGGTCGCCCGTCTGGTCCAAGTTGATGGCTCCCCCAGGAAGAATGATCGTGTCATTATCCTGAGCATACAGTATTACGACGTCTTCGAGTGTGGTGCCCGGGAGGTAATAGAACGATGACTGTCCTTGGTGGAGCAAAGTGATCACCTGCCCACAAAGGCTGTTGACCAGTAGCAGCATGACCGCCAACGCGGTCAGGTTTCGATGTCCGGTGTTCATGGCTCGGTCGTGTTGGGTTGTCGTTAGTCTATCTGTCCATCCTGGGCCAGCGCCATCAGGAGGTGTTGCTTCTTCGTCCTGCTCACATCCAGCGCCTTCCCCGTGCTCATCACCACCTGCCCACCCTCCCCTTTCAGGTAGGTCCGCACATGGCGCAGGTTCACGAGGTGGCAGCGGTGTATCCTCAGGAACCAGCTGTTCAGCTCCTCCTCCAGCTGGCCCAGGGAGCGGGTGATGGCATGCTCCACGCCATCGCTCATCACGAGCGTGGAATAGTTGCCCGCGCTCTCGCAGTACACGATCTCGTGCACGGGGATCAGGTGGAACCCGTTGGGGGTCGGCAGGCGCAACCGGCCGAAGCGGTCCACCCGGCTCAGCAGCTGGTTGGTCTGTTCCACGTGCCGGTCACGTTCCAGATGTGCGGAGGCCTTGTCCAGCGCGGCGCGAAGTTCCATCGGGTCGATGGGCTTCACGAGGTAGTCCGTCGCGCTCAGCTTGATCGCCTTCAGCGCATGGCCGGTGGCGGCCGTCGTCACGATCACATAGGGAGCGTGCTTCCCCAGGGCTTCCAGCACACCGAACCCTTCCTCGTGGTCGGGCAGCCCGATATCCAGGAAGAGCAGGTCCGGTTGCAGGCTGCGCACCATTTCCACGGCCCGCGCTGGGTCGGCTGCCGTGCCAACCACCTCCACGTGGGGGTGGTCGGTCCGCAACAGATCCAAGAGCAGTTCACGGGGGTCGTCCTGGTCCTCGACGACCACGGCGCGGATGGGGTTGGCGATCACAGAGCGCATGGCTTCAGCTTCACTATTCCTCCAAGGTACCGTTCCTGCAAATCGGGTGTTCATGATCTCCTGTCAGCCCCATGGGCGTTGCTCGGAGGTCGAAACTCGTGGACACCCCGCTGCGGCGCAACCAGGATCGTACGAACTGCGGATTTGGAAGGACGAACTGCGCCCGGGCCTGTGTCAGCTCCGTTCTTGCAGGGGAATACGTACCTCTACAGTGGTACCTTTTGTTTCGGGTAGGTACTCGTAGGTCCCGGCCTCCCCGCCCAGCTTCCGCAGGATCGCCAGCCGTTCCCCGGTGATCCGGGTGCCCCAGGAAAGGTGGTCAGGCGCCTGGGGCTGCGACTTCACACCCGGACCATCATCGGACACGGTCACCACCAGGCAGGCATCCTCTAGGCGGAAATGCACGGCGATCGTCCCCTTTCCCTCCTTCTTGCCCACCCCGTGCTTTACCGCGTTCTCCACAAAGGGCTGCACCAGCATGGGTTCGATGGTGGTCCCTTCGGCATCCACACGGTCATCCACCTCCACGGCGAAGTCGAAGCTCCCATCCCGCAACCCCTGCTCCAGGGACAGGTAGCGCTGCAGCGTCTCCACCTCATCGGCCACGCTCACTGTGGTAGCCGCCGTCTGTTCAAGTGTACTCCGAAGGAACCGGTCATAGCGCATCAGCAGACCCGCCGCCTCCTCGGCCCGGCCCTTTCGCAGCCGCAGTTGGATGCTGCTCATGGCATTGCCCAGGAAGTGTTGGTCGATGCGGGCCCGAAGCACTTGTTCGCGCAACATGGCATTGTCGCGCTCCCGATTCGCCTGGTCTCGCTTGAACTGGGCCTGCCTGCGTTTATAGATCAAGAAGCCGACGAACAGAAGACCGAGTGCGCCGCCTCCCGTCGCGAGCCAACGCTCCCTCAGCTGTTCCTCTCGAAGGTCGTGTGCCTCTACCAACATTTCTTCCCTGCGCGCGGCGGCGGCCTCAAGCGAACGCTCCAGGATGGCCTCACGCGAAGCGCTGTTATAGGTGATGTCCCTGAGAGCGAAGTATTGGATCAACGCCGCAAATGCCTCCTCCCACTGCCCTGACTCACGATAGCCGTCCATGATACAGCGCCAGGCATCGCGTTCAAGCCTGACCAGACCGTGTCGCCTGCCATAGTTCAGCATGTGGGTGCAGTGCTCAATGGCCTTTAAGGGCTCATCGTACCGCTCGGCCATCTGTCCCATATTCTCATAGGCATGTACTATGTGCAGCGAGTCCCCTCTCGCTCTGGCGGACCACAGGGCGGAGTCCGTGTATGCCTTGGATAATTCCAACTCTTGCAGCTGCATGAGAATAAGGGCCAGATTGATGTGGAGGCTCTCCATCAGCGCTGAGTCTCCGACACTTCTCGCCAACTGCAATCCACTATCACTGTACTGTACGGATACCTCCTGGCAGGTGCGCCCCTCATCCTCGGCCGAGTAGATGGCCATACGTCCATAAATGGCAGCCATCCCACTCACATCACCCAGACCCTTGTAGTAGGCGAACGCCTTCTCCAGGTGCTCCCACATTAGGTCGAACTGCCTGTTCATGTAATGCACGCGTGCCAGCGCACGATGCACCGCAGCCAGCTCCGCAGTGTCCTTGGCCCTTGTCGCGTTCGTCAGCGAGCGCTCCAGCAGTTCAGAAGCCCCGAGGTAGTCACCGGCGCGGCCGAGTACCTCCCCCTCGATCCGGTCTATTCGACCCGCTCCGGACGCATCTCGCAGCTCAGCATACCTCCTTCTGGCCGAACCACAATGCGAAACGGCCGTCTCCAGGTCCAACAACTCGTAGTTCACGCGGGCAAGCAACTCAAAGGCCCTCGCAGTTCGCCCTAGGTCATCTCCAGCCTGCGCCATACGCCGGGCTTCCTCAGCTGCTTCCAAGGCCGCGTTCGGAGACCTTTCCAGCAACCGCTCTCCTGCACTCAGCAAGGAGTCGATCCGGTCACCTTTGTCCGGGTCCTGCCCAACAAGCGGCGCGGCCAGCACCGCACCAATCACCAGCAACAGGAAGTGCATGGAATAGGTACGCATCTCCGGAACGGTGGACCTAATGTTACCAATAGATCACCAAACAAATGGAACGACATCCAGACCTTACACCTCCCGAAATATCCACGATCAACGGCTTCCCTGCGCGCTAATTCGCCGCGTTCCGCATCTTCGCGGTAGTCCCACCAAGCTCCCAACCCCTTCCGCTTTCGCACCCATCCCCACCCTCCACTGGATAGAAAAGGACACGATCCGGCGACCACCTGGATCGGATACACCAACACCCGATCGGAGTTTGCTCTCAAGCCGATCTTTGACAAGGACCCGATCCGACCGCCCAGCGCTACATCGACCGCACCTACCAGTCGGAGTTTGCTCTCAAGCCGATCTTTGACAAG
>JAGQVR010000180.1 GCA_020437875.1 Flavobacteriales bacterium | reverse complement strand
GATGCGGTGTACGTACGTCTCCGGCACGTTCGGCAGGTCGAAGTTGATCACGTGCGTGAGGCCGTCGATGTCGATGCCGCGTGCGGCGATGTCCGTGGCCACCAGGGCGCGAAGCTTGCCTTCCTTGAATCCTTTCAGCGCGTTCTGGCGGGCGGTCTGGCTCTTGTTGCCGTGGATGGCCTCCGCTGCATGCCCGGCCTGGTTCAGCACCTTGGCCACCTTGTTGGCGCCGTGCTTGGTGCGGGTGAAGATGAGGGCCTCACGGATGGTGTCACCCTCCAACAGGTGCAGCAGCAGCTTGTTCTTGTCCGTGCGGTCCACGAAGTAGATGCTCTGGCCGATGGTGTCGGCGGTGCTGCTCACGGGGGTCACCTCCACCTTCACGGGATCGGTGAGGATGCTGTTGGCCAGCTTCGAGATCTCCGGGGGCATGGTGGCACTGAAGAAAAGTGTCTGGCGCTTCTGCGGCAGCTTGGCGATCACCTTCTTCACGTCGTGGATGAAGCCCATGTCAAGCATGCGATCGGCCTCATCGAGCACGAAGATCTCGAGGTCGTTCAGGTGGATGTAGCCCTGGCCCATCAGGTCCAGCAGGCGACCCGGCGTGGCGACGACGGTGTCCACACCACGGTGCAGGGCGTCGGTCTGGGGCTTCTGGCCCACGCCACCGAAGATCACGGTGTGCTTCAGCTGGAGGTGGCGCCCGTAGGCGCTGAAGCTCTCGCCGATCTGGATGGCCAGTTCGCGCGTGGGGGTGAGGATCAAGGTCTTGATCTTCTTCTTCGCGCCCTGTGGCCCCTTGGCGTGGAGTTCCTGCAGGATGGGGATGGCGAAGGCGGCGGTCTTGCCTGTGCCGGTCTGCGCCACGCCGAGCAGGTCGCGCCCCTTTATCAAGTGCGGGATGGCCTGTTCCTGGATGGGGGTGGGGTGGGTGTAGCCTTCTTCCTGAAGGGCTTTGAGGATGGGCTCGATGAGCCCGAGGTCGTTGAACGTGGTACGTTCCATACGGGTGTGCGCAGGAATTCCCCTGCGCGGGTTGTAAGTCGGTGCGACCAGGTCATTGAGCCTGGACACACCCGTTCATGTGTCTTGTGCCCCTACGATCGGTCCGGCGTTCAATGATCCGCTGGTGGAAGGCGCCTGGACAATTGCTCGAGAGCGAGAGCTGGGCGCGCGGGGCGTGTCCATCCGTGGGAAGGACGGCGCTAATGTACGGTTAAAGATCGGGAAGGTTCGGAAGGGGGCGTTGGCGGAAGCGTGAACGGGCCTGACGGTCAGTACAAGCGTCCGGAACTCAGCGGATCCTTCATGTCTATCCAATGGATGTGCACCGGTTCCTCTTCCTCCGCCGTTCCATTGCTGTTCGCATCGAGTTTGGCGAACACATACATGCGGTCATTCGCTGGGTCATACTCCGAACTGAAGACAGAATAATTCTCCGGGATCGGGGCTTTCAGTCGAAGGCCTTTCACATCGAACAAGTGGATCCTGCGAAGGTCTCTCGGGTTGATGTATCCGTCCTTGTTCGTGTCATCGTCGAATACGGTCACAAGAAAGTGGTTTCGAGAAACCCGGAGGTCGTTCAATGTGTCGTTGGTGAAGCTCGGGTAGTACAAGGTTTTGATCAGGACAGGTCGATCGTATAGGACCTTTTGTATTCCGGTGGTCACATCGAAGTGAGCGATGTTCACGAGGTTGTATCCAAACACGGCTTCGATGCCTGGTATTAGATGGCCGTGCCAGTTGTTCCTGATGTCTCCCTCGTGCTCGTCGTATCGATAGTGGAATTTGTTCGAACCGATAAAGCGTGAACTATCGTCTGTACGATGATTCACTTTGTACACGGTCGTTAGCCTGATGTGTGGTACACCCGTTAGGAGTACATTGCTCGGACGCGTTGCGAACGTCAACGGATCCGGACTAAGCCCGCTGGCTTGGTCAGCGCCCCCATCTTCCCTCGAAGTGTCCACACGAAAGCCCTTCTCCTCGAGTCCAGGTCCGGAACAATTCGTGAAAAGCGTGACGAGCATTATGCTGGCCCAGGTTCTTTGGAGTTTCATGGTCCCTTATGTTCCTGCGATCAAACCTCAGTGCGTCGCCAACTTCCGCACCATCTCCTGTGTGAAGGGGGAGGCATCCGGCCCGTAGGCGTTCACCAGGATGCCTTTGATCCCGTGGTCCCTGGAGCTGATGGCGTAAACGATGCTCTGGTCCTCGGGATCGCTCATGCCCTCGAATCGGTGGAACTCGTCGATCTCGAACTCGGCCGGGTCCAGGTGGATGCCGCGCGCATCGCAGATCAGGCATTCCTCCGCGGCGGTGAGATCGTCGGTGTAGCCGCGGCGTTGCAGGTCGTTCACGGCTTCGGAAAGGGTGCTGTAGGCGGGCATGGGTTGAAGGTAGGTAGTATGTGAAGAAGCCCCACCTTCCGGCAGGGCTTCCACTTCGTCGATCGGACCGATCAGCTGTTCAACTTCCTGCCGGCCTCCAGCATCTCCTTGATACCACCGACGCTGCTGAGCACGCCTGTGGCCTCGTAAGGCATGTAGATCACCTTGTTGTTCTGGCCGCTGGTCATCTCCTGCAAAGTGTCCAGGTACTTCATGGCGATCAGGTAGTTGGCGGGATCGGCATTCGCGCCCTTGATCGCCTCGGTCACCAGCCGGATGGCTTCCGCCTCACCCTGTGCCCGGCGGATCCGCGCTTGTGCATCGCCTTCCGCTTCCAGGATCTGCGCTTGTTTCTGGCCATCGGCCTCGTTGATCTGCTTCTGCTGGGTGGCCTCAGCGGAGAGGATCACCGCCCGCTTGCTGCCCTCCGCATCGATGATCTGTGCCCGGCGGTCGCGTTCGGCACGCATCTGCTTCTCCATGGCCTCACGGATGTCGCGCGGTGGGTTGATGTCCTGCAGTTCCACCCGATTCACCTTCACGCCCCACTTGTTGCTGGCCTCGTCCAGGATGTTGCGCAACTTGGCGTTGATGGTGTCGCGGCTGGTCAATGTCTCATCCAGGTCCAGTTCGCCGATCACGTTACGCAGGGTGGTCTGCGTGAGCTTCTCGATGGCGAGCGGCAGGTTCTCGATCTCGTACATCGCCTTCACCGGGTCCATGATCTGGAAGTAGAGCAGGGCATTGATCTCCGTGCCCACGTTGTCCTTCGTGATCACGTTCTGGCGCGGGAAGTCGTAGACCGTCTCCCGCAGGTCGATGCGTTCCTTCTTCACGAACTGCACGTACTTGTTGCCATCGGGCAGGTCGCGTGTGAAGCGGTAGATGATCTCGCGCGGCTTGTCGAACACGGGGATGATGATGTTGAAGCCCGCGGTGAGCGTGGTGCGGTACTTCCCGAAGCGCTCGATCACCATGGCCTCGCTCTGCTGGATGATGCGAACGCCCTTGGCGATGAGGAAGATCACGAAGACCGCGATCAGGAGCAGGATGATGGTAGGGGCTGACATGGTGGTTGGGGTTTCGAGGTTGAGGCGGAGATCAGGCTCCGAGGGGTTTCACGATGAGGGTATTGCTCTCCACACGGACCACTTCGACCAGGTCGCCCACGTGGAGCACGCGGTCGCTGAGGCTCTCGGCCCGCCAGTCGTCGCCGGCGGCACTGACCCGACCCAGGCGCAGGCCCGGATCGAAGTCCTGTGTCACCCGGCCGCGCTGACCGATCAGGGCGTCCATGTTGGTCTTGACGTCAGGCGCATTCCACATCCGCTTCATCAGCACCGGGCGGATGGTGAAGAAGGCGAGGAGGGAGAATACGCTGAAGGCCAGCAATTGCAAGCCTACTCCAAGGCCGAGTCCAGCGGCCACGCTGGCACCCACGCACCCGATGCCCAGGCACATGAGGAAGAAGCCCGGTACGAAGATCTCCAGGATGAAGAGCACGATCGCCGCGCCCGCCCACCAATGCCATTGAAAGAAGTCCATGTGCCTTTCGTTGTTCGATCCGAAGATAGCCGAAGCGTTCCGGTGGAGCAGGCGGGATAATGATGAGCGGCAACAGGACCATACCGACCGGTACCGCCGGTCCCTGCCGCTCCGCCGAAAGTGCCTGGTCGGGATGGATGCAGCGTCCTTCTGCCTGATGGGATCACGAAGCCCGCCACGGTCGATCTGCTGAAAGCGCCACCTTTGTCCGAATGGTCCTTCATTTCCGGAGATGAGCGAAGCAGGTAGGCCGGCGACGGAAGGTTGGCTGCGCGCGCTCCGGTCGGACCACGCACATACCTACGCGGCCGAAGGCGCCGTGATGGTGGCCACCCTCCTGGTGTACCGGCTGGCCGCCGGGTTGGGAGGAGAGGACCTCGATGCCTACATCCTCGTGCGCCGAACGATCTCCTTCGTTCAACCATTGCTCATGTTGGGCTTGGCGGTGGGCCTGCCGCGCTTGGTGGCGATGGCGTTGGAAGGTCCGCGCCGACGCTTCTACCTGCTGGCGGCTCTGCGGATCGTGGTGGTCCTGAGCGGCATCGGGGTGATCTTGGCCGCGCTGTTCCCGGCGCGGCTGGCTAGCTTCCTACTTGGCAGTGCGCAACTCGAACCACTTGTGATGCCGCTGGCCTTGATGGTGCTCGGCCTTTGTTTGCACACCGTTGCGTACAGCTACATCCGGGGCACCCATCACACGCTGGTGGCCAACATCCTGCAGACCATCGGACTGGCCGTCACGCCGCTGCTCGCCTTCGCCTTCACGCGTGATCTGCCCGGGATCCTGCTGTTCACGGGTGTGATGTGGAGCGGCGTTGCCTTGCTCTTCGTTTTACCTGAACTGGTGGCCGGGCCGGTGCAGGTGGCACGCACGGAACGTGGCGCGCTGTTGCGGTATGGCCTTCCGCGCATTCCGGGGGATCTGGCCTATGCGGCGTTGTTCACCTTTCCGGTCCTGTGGGCGGCGCATCGCTGGGGGCTCGCGGAGAGCGGACGGATCGGCCTGGGCGTGACCCTGCTCAACATCGTTGCGGCCGGTTTCGCGCCGATCAGCATCCTCCTGCTGCCGCAGACCGCGCGCTCCATCAGCACGGGCGATCACCACGGCTTGGAGCGCCGCATCGTGCGGTTGGAGCGATCGGCATTGCTTGTTTCGCTGGCGGCTTTGGTATCGGTGGAGGCCGCATTGCCCTGGCTGCTCGACCTCTATCTCGGTGATGTGCCCGCCGCTCCCTATGTGCCTGCGTGCCGCCTGATCTTCCTGGCCGCGCCGGCCCTGGCCTATTTCGTGGCCCTGCGCAGCGTGCTCGATGCCTACCATACCAGTCCGCGGAACGGGGTCAACATCATCCTGTCGCTGGTCGTGGCCATGGTCACCTTGCTGGTCGTGCAGCTGTTCGGGCTTGCCGGTCCATGGCCCGGTCTGGCGGTGGTCACCGGCATGGGATTTCTCGCTCTTAGCACCCGGTATGATATCGCGCATGTGCGTTCGGAGTTGCGGCGTAAGGTGGAGGAGGGGCGGCTTCCGATGCGACTGATGTTGGTGATCCCCGGTCATGCTGAAGGGAATGAGATGCCTTTCGCGCGCCGTCAGGGGAGATGGATCGCGGTTGAGACCGGTGCGGCGGTTGAGACCTTCTTCCTCAGCGAGCGCACTTCCATTAGTGGCCTGTGGCGAGCGCGTCGACGGTTCAGGAAACAGGTCCGAGCGTTCCGGCCGGACATCGTGCATGCGCACTACGGCACCATAACAGGACTGTTCACGGTGCTGGTGAGCCCTGTGCCCGTGGTGATCACCTTCCATGGCAGCGACCTGAACCCCACGCCCACGGACGGCAGGTTACGCGACCTCATGGGGCGCTTGTTCTCCCAATTGGCCGCCTTCTTCGCCGCGGGGATCATCTG
>JAGQVR010000179.1 GCA_020437875.1 Flavobacteriales bacterium | reverse complement strand
TCGGATACATCAGCAGTGGAGAACCTCGG
Organism: Flavobacteriales bacterium; assembly: GCA_020437875.1. Taxonomy (GTDB): domain Bacteria; phylum Bacteroidota; class Bacteroidia; order Flavobacteriales_F; family PHOS-HE28; genus PHOS-HE28. The sequence continues at coordinate 5,880 of JAGQVR010000179.1, read as the reverse complement.
GTCGCCTCCCATGTCATCTCCTTGAAGGACCTGGGCACCTGGCTGGTCGACTTCAACTTCGCGGTGCGCACGGATACGGAAGTATGCACGGAGAGCTGGAACGAGGAGGTCAGCCCGTTCGACCTGGGGCCGATGTCGGCCGGTCGCTATCGCTTGAGGCAACGATCCGCCCATGGCGACCATCTTCGTGATATCGACTTCCTGTTGGACGAGGACCTGTACATCACCGTAACCCGCCGCATCGAACCGTGAGAGTGATGATACCGCTGTTGCTGTTGCCCATGCTCTCTTGCGGCCAGGAGGGCGCTACGGGCCGGACCGGATGCGATGGCGTTCCAGAAGCACTCATGCGTTACATGGACGGCGTGCTCACCGACAGCACCGATCTGTTCCAAGGCGCCTATCCACCGGCCACCCCGCTCACATGTGAACTGCTGCTCATGCTGGAGGAGGAGCTGAAGAACGACAGCGCGCGATACTTTTTCGATCGGCTCGCGCGCCGGCATTGGATGGAGGATCCGCATGCGCGTGTGACGCATGCGTACATCGAAAGGCATCACAGTTTCCCGCTGGCCGTAGCCGCTGCGGCACATTGGAACGAGGATCACCGGATCCGGGGCCTGCTTGCACTGCAGGAGTACCGGCGTATCCGTCCGATGGTCTGTACGACGAAGGAACACTACGCACGCCTGGAAGAACAGGATCGGGCTGCGGTACGATACTTGACCTCCGTCCTGGAGACCACGCCGATGTTCATTTCCGGCAGCGAGAACGCGACCATCCACCAGAACTACATCCGCACGGTGATGGAGACGCTGGACCTGTTCACCGGCCAGCAACACATGATCGGCCAGGACCGGTGGGTGGGTATTCATCGCAGCGAGAAAGCGATACAGCAGGCCCTGGTCGATTGGCACGGATGGCTCGACGAATGAAAGCCTTGTTCCTCATCGGTATGCTGCTTCCGGCCAGCTTGTGGGCTCAGGACGCGACCACCTTCCGCAAGGCGATCGAGAGCGGCAAGGTGGAACGACTGGATCGTTGGATGAAGCGGACCATCCATGACCAGCGCAAAGGTCACCTCGTCAACAATGGATCTTCGACCTACATCGCCCACCAAGCCACCTACGACACGATCGTCGCTTTCGTACGCCAGCAGCCAGGGGTGATCGATGCCGGCTGGGACCGTTGCGTCGCGAAGGCGGCGATATGGCCCGGCCATAGCGTGGTCGGTATCAAGTGCCAGATGGGAGGACGGACCGTGGAGCGTTGTTGGAGGGTACAGGAAGGCAGACTCGGCACGATCAGGATCGGGAGCTGGCGACCGCGCATTCGGAAGCCGCAGGAAGAGCTGCGCTACACAGGTGCGCGGGAATGCACCGGTTTCGTCGCCGAGCAGCGCAAGCAGTGCGAAGCGATGGAATGAGGCTACAGTCGTGCGAGCGGATCCGGTCGATCGATCCAGCCTATCACTGCCGCTCGAACACCAGGTGCAGGTAGTCGCCGCCCTGATGCGCGTGCTGATCACGTATGGTAGCCCATTTTCCGGAGGTGATATCAGAGGAGAGCGCGTCAAGGCCACGTTCCAGTTCGTCATCCGACACCAACAGTGCGAAGGAGGAGATGCCTTTTCGGAACTCCGGGTCGAGGTAGGCTTCCGGGCGATGTTTCCGGGCGTAAAGGAATAGATCCTGCAGGTCGGGTTCCACGGTATATGGAACGCGTTCCCTCAAAACCAGTCCTGCGCGCATCCCCCCTTCGATGATCTGATCCTCCGCAGGCAGGCTGGCCGCACTTCGTTCGATCATCCGCGGGAAATAGTGGCGAAGCCAATAAGCTCCTGTCTGTTCCGGTGTGGAGGTGAACACGACGAACCTTGCGCCAGGTTGGAGGATCCGTCCACACTCGGCGAGACCGGTTCCAAGGTCCTTCCAGTGGTGCAGTGTGAGGGTGGTGACCGCGGCTTGGAAAGCACCATCTGCGAAGGGCATCGCCTCAGCATGACCCTGGATCCATTGAACGCGGTCGCTCTTCGCTCGTGCCTCTTCCAGCATGCGTTCCGATGGGTCGAGTCCCGTGAGCCGGAGGCCGCGCTCGGCGAGGAAGCTGGTGTAGTTGCCCGTGCCACAACCGACATCGACCACGGATGCGCCAACGGGTGTGTTCAACAGGTCGAACAGTCGTTGGGCCAGGAGCGGATCGGCGGATCGCGTCGCATCGTAACCGGTGCCGATACGGTCATAAGTGTTCATGGACATGTCACAAAGGTGCGGTGGTATGGTCCGTATGCGGTCCCTACATTCGACGGCAATACCATGCGCCCCTTTCTTGCCATCCTCGCCGCAACGGTCTGGATCTCGATCAATGAATTCGTCCGGAACCAGGTGGTCCTCATGGACCATTGGACGGACCACTACGCGGCGTTGGGCCTTGCCTTTCCAAGCGATCCGGTCAATGGTGCGGTCTGGGGACTATGGGCGCTGGGACTTACCGTCGCCATCCACTTCCTGGCGCGTCGCTGCGGTGTCATGGAGACAGCGATCATCACCTGGTCCATGGGTTTCGTACTGATGTGGCTGGTCATTGGGAACATGGGTGTGCTGCCACTGAGCATCCTTCCCATCGCTGTGCCATGGAGCATGGTGGAGGTACTGGGTGCGGTGTTCATCGTGAAGAGGCTCCGCGCGGAGGTACCTTCCAGATGACGCGGGGCGCGCTATCCCGTCCAAATTTGCGGAACGCGAGCGCCCTGAGGTATCCCTTGATCCACAGCTCCGTTATATTCGATCCACTCAACCACCACCCATGATCGCCCTGCTCGTTCTCCTCGGTCTCTTCGTCCTGATCGCATTCTATGCCATCGGGATCTACAACAAGCTCGTGCGGTTGAAGAACCTGGTGGCCGAGGCGTGGAGCGGTATCGATGTGCAATTGAAGAAGCGCCACGACCTGATCCCCAACCTGGTGGAAACGGTGAAGGGTTACGCCGCCCATGAGAAGGAGACCTTCGAGAACGTGACCAAGGCGCGGGCGGCCGCACAGCAGGCGACCACCGTGGAAGGTCACCAGGCCGCTGAGAAGCAGTTGAGCGGTGCGCTGGTGAACCTGATCGCCGTGGCGGAGCGGTACCCCGATCTGAAGGCGAACACCAACTTCCTGGAATTGCAGAGCGCCTTGAGCCAGATCGAGGGGGACATCGAAAAGTCCCGTCGGTACTACAATGGCAACGTGCGCGAACAGAATACATTGATCGAGACCTTCCCGAGCAACCTGGTCGCGAACATGTTCGGCTTCGCGAAGAGCGCCTTCTTCGAATTGGAGAACAAGGCGGAGAAGGAGGTGCCCACGGTCAAGTTCAGCTGATGCGCAGCCAGCTGTTGGCCGCGGCATTGGTGTGTGCCTTGGGTACGCACGGCCAGTCCGAGAGGATCAATTCCTTCCACACGGACCTCACGGTCTCACCGGATGGACGACTCACCGTAACGGAGGAGATCAACATCCACGCGGAGGGGAACGAGTTCAAGCGTGGGATCGTGCGGCGGCTGCCGCGCACGTTCACGGACCATACCGGCCGGCAGCACCGGGTCAGCTATGAATTGACCAGTGTGCTGGTGTTCGGTGCGAACTCGCCTTACCACACCGCCACGGAGGGCGATGACTTCGTCCTGTACGTGGGTTCGGAGGGCAACTTCCTGGATCCGGGTGACTATCCGTATAGCATCACCTACGTGACCAAGGGCCAGCTTGGCTTCTTCCCCGAATTCGACGAGATCTATTGGAACGTGAACGGCAATGGCTGGGGCTTCGATGTGGACAGCATTTCGGCGCTGATCCATCTGCCTGCGGCGGCCCGGGTGAAGCAGACCGCTTGTTACACGGGTGTCATGGGCAGCACGGAGTCCGCATGCGAAGCCACCATCGTCGATGGACATACCGTTGGTTTCCGGGGTCGTCCTTTGGGTTACTATGAAGGACTCACGGTGGCGGTCGGATTCCAGAAGGGCGTGGTGCCTGAACCGCCACCGCCGACCTATTGGGAGGAGAACGCGGTACCACTGGTGGGTGGAGGGATCACGCTTTTGCTGCTGCTCTACTACTTCTTCACGTGGTCTCGTTTCGGCCGGGATCCCGAGCGCCCCACGGTGATCCCGCTCTTCGAACCGCCGGATGGTCTGTCCCCCGCCTCAGTGGCCATGGTGATGAAGGGACGCTATGACAACGACCAGATCACACCGGCCATGATCTCGCTCGCGGTCAAGGGTCATATCCGCATCGCGGAAAGGACCCAAGAAGCCTTGCTGGGTCTGGTGAAGTCACGGACCTACACCATCGTGAAGGTCAAGGCCGGTGAAGGCCTGCCACGCGAGGAGCAGGAACTCTTGAACCGCATGTTCGTCGGTGGCAGGAAGGAATGCGTGATCGACGGGACCTACGACCCGAACGTGAAGCTCATGGCCAGCGAGTTCCGCGGAAGGCTCCGTGGCCAATGGCACGGCTTCCTCACCAAGGGCGATAACATGCGCTTCTGGTGGATCCCGATCCTCTTGGTGATCGCGTGCGCCGTTGGCCTGATCATTCTGCACAACATCTATTGGGGAGGGAACGACCTGCCCTACATCCTCGGTTTCATCGTGGTGAACGTGATCCTCTTCCTGCTGTACCGCTTCCTGATCAAGCGGCCGAGCGAGGCGAAGCAGGCGCTCCGCTCGAAGCTGCTCGGCTTCAAGATGTACTTGGGTGCGGCGGAGGAGAAACAGCTGCAGCACTTCAACCCACCGGCGATGACACCGGAGGTCTTCGAGAAGTACCTGCCGTACGCGATCGCGTTCAAGGTGGAGCGCATCTGGGGTGAGCGCTTCCAGAGCATGATCAGCAACGCCTTGGTGGACCCGGATTACCGGCCGGGCTGGTACAGTGGGAACATCGGCAACTTCGGCTCGTTCTCGTCGCATATGAACAGCTCGTTCGGCAGCAGCGTGCAGTCCTCGAGCACGCCACCTTCGAGCAGCGGTGGGTCCGGTGGTGGAGGCTCGTCGGGCGGCGGCGGTGGCGGCGGGGGTGGAGGTGCTGGCGTGGCGCCTGGCCATCCAGCCCGAGGCGGTGCGGCTGGAGCGGCCGGTGGCCTTCCGCCTGCCTACTTGAAGGCGCGGGTGAGGTTGTTCGGCGGGCCCATGACCTCCTTCTTCCAGCGCTTGGGCTGGGAGAGGAAGAGGAGGAGCGGGTCGAGGGCGGTCAGCGCCAGCACCGGCCGCGTCTCGAAGACGTCCGTCTGCTCGGCGATGTCCTTGCCGATGTCGAAGGCCATGATGGACGAGTCGCTGCGGTAGATGATCTTGGCGTTGCCCACGGCGAGGGTGTAGGCGCTGGTGCCGTTCATGGCGATCTGCGCCTGGGGGTAGAGCGACTTGCTGCCGATGGTGGGCACCAGGCTCATGCCCTGGGCGTCCTTGGGGGCCTGGCCGCCGATGACGGCGAGCAGGGTGGGCAGGATGTCGACGCCGTTGGCCCCCGAAGTGACCCGGGCGCCCGCCGGGAAGCCGGGCATCTTGATGACCAGCGGCACCCGCACGAGCTCCTGGTGCAGGTTGTGGCCGTGGCCGCAGGAGCCGTGCTCCCAGAACTCGTCGCCGTGGTCGGCGCTGATGATGATGGCGGTGTCGTCGTAGATGCCCTCGGCCTTCAGGTGGGCGAGCAGGTCGCCGAAGTGCTTGTCGTTGAAGGCGATCTCGTTCTCGTACAGCGCCTCGATGCGCTGCTGGTCGCGCTTGGAGGGGGGCGACTTCTTCTCCTTGAGGCGCCCCAGCTCGCCGCCGCTCAGGTACTTCTTGTAGGAGCCGTTGTACGCGCCCTTGTCGTACTGATCGATGTACTCGTCATGGG
>JAGQVR010000017.1 GCA_020437875.1 Flavobacteriales bacterium | reverse complement strand
GGTCCGGCTGTTGAGATCGGGACGCAGGTGTGTGATGAACGGTTGTGTGCGGAGCGATCTTTGCCCCATGCGCATGATCGTAGCCGGCAATTGGAAGATGAACAAGGACAGCGCGGAGGCCACCGCCTTGATCGCCGCCTTGAAGGAATTGTCCGTACCGGAAGGGGTGGAGGTGATCGTTGCCCCGGCCTTCCCGTTCCTGGCGGCCGCCGTGGACCAGCTCGCGGGTTCATCCATCCTGGTGGCCGCACAGGACTGCCACGAAAAGAGCCACGGCGCCTACACCGGAGCCGTGAGCGTACCCATGTTGAAGAGCGTGGGAGTGAAGGCATGCATCGTGGGCCACAGTGAACGGCGCCAGTATTTCGGGGAGACCGACAAAGTGGTGGGCCTGAAGATCGCCGCCTTGCTGGAGCATGGCCTCGCGCCGATCTATTGCTGTGGTGAGTCCCAGGAGGAGCGCGTGGGCGGTAGGCATTTCGAGGTCGTCACCAACCAGCTGAAGACCGCCCTCGGTGCCCTGAACAGCGAGCAGCTCTCCCGTGTGGTGATCGCCTACGAACCGGTCTGGGCCATCGGTACCGGGCTCACGGCCACCTCCGAACAGGCGCAGGAGATGCACGCGCACATCCGCGAGCTGCTCAGCGCCCATGGATCGGAGGTCGCGAAGCGCGTGCCCATCCTTTATGGCGGCAGTTGCAAGCCGGACAACGCGGCCGAACTCTTCGCCAACCGCGATGTGAACGGTGGCCTCATCGGCGGTGCCTCGCTCGATGCGCCGCAGTTCGGGGAGCTCATCCGCCTCGCCGGACAGGCCTGATCACCGATCCACCAAAGGATCAACCCATAGAAGATGCCCTACACCCGTGTGTCCTTTCTCATCTCACCGCCCGAACCGTGGCGCGAGATACTCCTGGCCGAGCTGAACGAGATCGGTTACGAAGGGTTCGAGGAGACCACCGGTGGATTGGAGGCGTACGTGGAGGACGACCTCTTCGATGTGAGCGCCCTGCAGCAGCTCGTCACATTGCGCGATCCACATGTCACCGTCTCCTGGTCGGTGTCCAAGCTCGAGGAGCGCAACTGGAACGCCATCTGGGAACAGAGCTTCCAACCCGTGGAAGTGGGGAAGGAGGTCCGGATCCGCGCGGAGCACCACGCCCCGGCCGAGGGCTTCGCGCATGAGCTGGTCATCACCCCGCGCATGGCATTCGGCACCGGGCATCATGCGACCACGCGCATGATGGTTCGAGCGATGCTGGACCTGCAGGCCACGGGAGGGACCTTCGCCGATGGACTTACCGGCAAGGCGGTCTGCGATCTGGGCTGTGGTACGGCGGTGCTGGCGATCCTGGCGGAACAGCTCGGTGCGGGCGATATCCGCGCCATCGACATCGATGAACAGGCCGTGTTGAACGCCAGGGACAACCTGGTGCGCAATGGTTGTTCCCGGATCACTGTGGAAAAGGGCACGGCCATCGACCTGGAGGGCCATGACTACGACCTTATTTTGGCCAACATCGAACGTAACACCCTGCTCGACGCGATGGGCCTGATGGCGGGCGCCATGCGCCCCGGTGCGGCGCTGTTCCTCAGCGGCTTCATCGTCGCCGACCGACCATTGTTGGCTGCTTCCGCCGAGCAGCATGGCCTGGTGTCCGTCGAACTGCTGGAGGAAGGGGAATGGTCCTTGCTCGGTTGCCGCAAACCCCTGGTCCCATGAAGGTGTACGCTCCGCTCTTCCGTTGGTCGACCGCATTGATCGCGCTGGTCTTCGCAGGTGGCGTGGCGCGTGCGCAGACCAAGCCCTTCACCAACGACCAGGCGGTCTTCCTGCAGGAGATGACCACCTTCATGGTGGAGGCGGACAAGAAGGAGGGGCGACCGTTCATGGAGCAGGTGTTCACGCCGGTCTGGAACGGACCATACTACAACGCGGCGCAGCGCGGTCGCATCGTGGACGTGTCGAACTACATGTTGAAGAAGCGCTTCGAGGCCTTCCCGCATTTCCGCGACTACCTCGGTGCCATCGCGGCCTTTCCCAACGGTGGGCGCAGTCCCCAGGAGTTCGATGCCTGGATGCAGGGCATGGACAAGCTCGTGCAAAGTGGGCGTAAGCAGAACGTGGTGGCCTTCATCGCCACCTGCGCCAACCTCTTCAAGGACAACACGATGTTCGCCAGTGCGAGCACGGCGTGGCGCAGCCGTTCACCGAAGTTCACCTTCGAGTTCGACTCGATCCCGAAGATCGTCTTCACGAACACCGACCTGGTGTGCACGGCGAAGGGTGACAGCGCGGTCATCCTGGCCACCAGCGGCACCTACCTGCCCACCATGGAACTGTGGCGCGGACGTGGGGGCAAGGTCACCTGGGAACGCGCCGGGCTCAAGCCCACGGCCACCTTCGCCGAGTGGGACCGCAACTACGAGATCAAGATGAAGAGCGCCACCTTCGAGGTGGACTCCGTGCAGTTCAACGATCCCTACTTCGAGCGTACGCTGCTGGGCAAGCTCACGGACAAGGTACTGGCCAACGTGGAGGAGAAGACCGCGAGCTATCCGCGTTTCGAGAGCTATGACCGCCGGATGAAGATCCGCGACATCGCCGAGGGGATCGACTTCGAGGGTGGCTTCACCATGCAGGGCGCCAAGTTGCAGGGCTATGGCACCGACGAGGAGCCGGCCTTCATGACCTTCTACCGGGACAAGCGCCCCTTCATCGTCACGCGCGGCCTCTTCTACAGCATCGAACCCGAACGCATCACCAGTGATGATGTGTCGCTGCAGCTGTTGCTGGAGAAGGATTCGATCTATCACCCGAGCGTGAGCATGCGCTTCCTCAAGGGCAGGAAGCAGCTCAGCTTGATCAAGAAGGATGAGGGCCTCGGCAAGGCGCCCTTCTATGACACCTATCACAAGCTCGACATGTACTTCGAGACGATCACCTGGAAGCAGGGTGATCCGGTCCTGCAGCTCGGCAACCTCCAGGGAAGCACGCAGACCAAGGCGAGCTTCGAGAGCTTCGACTATTTCAAGGAGCGGCGCTACACGGCCATGATGGGGATCGACCAGGTGCATCCGCTGGTGCGCCTCAACGACTTCAGCAAACAGAACGAGGGGCGCTTCTACGCGCAGGAGTTCGCCGTCTACAGCCGCATGCAGAAGGAGGCCGTGATCCCGCTGCTGATCGACATGGCCAACAAGGGCTACCTCAAGTTCGATCCCGAGACCGAATGGGTGGAGACCAATCCACGGCTCCGACAGCACATCCTCAACAGCGCCGGCAAGCAGGACTACGACGTGCTCCAGTTCAACAGCAACAGCGACAGCGTGAACGCCACCGTCAACCTGCTGAATTATGACCTGGCGATCATGGGCGTGGCACGCATCGTCGTGAGCGACTCGCAGGATGTGAAGATCTACCCGAGTGGCAAGCAGGTGACGGTGAAGAAGGACCGCGACTTCACCTTCGGAGGCAGTGTGCAGGCCGGGAAGCTGCAGTTCTATGGCAAGGAGTACTACTTCCACTACGACCCCTTCGTGATCGACCTGCTCAACGTGGACAGCGTGAGCTTCATGGCCGACAGCTTCGAGAAGAACGACCAGGGGCAGACCACGCTGGTCCGTGTGAAGAATGTGCTGGAGCAGGTTACCGGAACGCTCGAGATCGACGAGCCGAGCAACAAGAACGGCCTGCAGCAGGTGAAGGGACCCGATGGACGCATGACGGGACGCTACCCGCAGTTCCCGAAGTTCAACAGCACCAAGGAGAGCTACGTCTTCTACGACAAGCGGTCCACGCAGCGCGGCGTGTACAAGCGGGACAAGTTCTACTACCGCAGCGATCCCTTCCTGCTGGACAGCCTCGACAACTTCACCAACGCGGGCCTCAACTTCACCGGGACACTGGTGAGCGGCGGCATCTTCCCGGACATCAAGGAGCCGCTCGGCCTGCAGACGGATTATGCCCTCGGCTTCGTGCGGAAGACCGGCGATGGTGGACTCCCGCTCTATGGGAAGAAGGCGAAGTTCACCGACGAGATCACCCTCAACAGCCGAGGCCTGCAGGGGAAGGGGGAGATGGAATACCTCACCACCACCCTGCGCTCGAAGGCCCTGGTGTTCTGCCCGGACAGCACCCTGGGCAGGGCCGATACGCTGATCAACAAGTCGAGCGTGGCGCCGAGCAAGGTGCCCGATGTGCGCGGTGCCGACCTCTTCGTGCGGCTTGAACCGGCCAACGATGTGCTGCGCACCGAGAAGCTCAAGAAGGCGATGGAGATGTTCGGCGATCAGGCCTTCCTGCACGGCCTCACCGAGCTGCGTCCGACCGGCATGACCGGCGCCGGCCTCGTGGACTTCAAGAACGCCACGCTCTACTCGAAGCTCTTCCAGTTCACCACCATGCAGGTGCATGCGGACACCTCGGACTTCCGGCTCACCGAGGGCGATACCGCGAGCATCGCCTTCAAGACGGACAACGTGAACGCCACCGTGAAGCTGGACGAGCGCGTGGGTGAGTTCGTGAGCAACGGCACGGAGACCAAGGTGGAGTTCCCGGTGAACCAGTACATGTGTTTCATGGACCGCTTCAAATGGTACATGGACCAGGGCGACATCGAACTGGAGAGCGACCGCACCGCCGCCGTGGGCAACGAGGACCTCCAGCTCTCGGGCTCCAACTTCATCAGCACCCGGCCGGACCAGGACTCGCTCAGCTTCATGGCCCCCAAGGCGCGTTACGACCTCAAGAAGCACCTCATCACCGCCAACGATGTCCAGTACATCCAGGTGGCCGACGCGCTCGTCACCCCGGACAGCATGCGCGTGCGCATCCGCAAGAACGCCGTGATGGATCCGCTCACCAGCGCCGTGATCACCGCGAACTATGTGACCAAGCACCACCGCATCTACAACGCCGTGGTGGACATCAAGGCGAAACGCAGCTACACCGCAACGGGCGACATCGATTACGTGGACGAGGACCAGAAGTCGTTCAAGATCGCCCTCACCGAGATAAAGGTGGATACGGGATTGCAGACCATCGCACGCGGCCGCATCAGCAAGGAGCAGGACTTCCGCCTGAGCCCCGCCTTCGACTTCTTCGGCGATGTCGCCCTCACCGCGAGCATCAAGGAGCTCACCTTCACGGGTAGCACACGGATCCAGCACGGATGTGAAGGCCTGGCGAAGAACTGGATGAAGTTCAGTGGTCCCATCGATCCCCTGGAGGTCTTCATCCCGGTGGCCGATACCTTGTACGATGACCAGGGCGCGCTCATCGGCGCCGGCGTGCACCTCACCGACGAGGATCCATTCAAGGTCTACGGCACCTTCCTCAGCCGCGTGGCCGATGCGAAGGACCGGCACATCATCCGCGCCCGAGGCCTGCTCTATTTCGACAAGTCGCGCAAGGAGTACATGATCTCCAACAAGGACAAGATCCGCAAGCGCGACCTGCCCGGCGACCTCGTGAGCCTCGCGGTGGACAATTGCGTGATCCTCGGCGATGGGCGCATCGACCACGGTGTGGACCTGGGCAGTGTATACCTGACCAACGTCGGTGGCTTGCGCTACGAAGCGGAAGGGGAGAAGCTCACGACCGAGGAGGTCATGATCCACGACTTCTTCTTCCATGACAACGCCCTGGAGCGGATGGCCGCGGAGATGATCGCCTACCCGGACCTCAAGCCGGTGGACATCACCAAGACCTATTATGAACGCATGCTGCGCGAGGTGCTCGGGCTGGAGCGCTCGGACAAGCTCATCAGCGAACTCAGCATCAAGGGCGAGATCAAGAAGCTGCCCGACGAACTGGTGAAGCCCCTGGTCCTGGCCGACGTGAAGATGCATTGGGACGGTCCGGAACAGAGCTGGTTGAGCGATGGTCCCATCGGCATCGCCAGCATCCTCAAGAAGCCCGTGTACCGCTATGTCAAGGGCAAGGTGCACCTCGAGCGGAAGCGCAGTGGGGACATCCTCACCGTGTACCTGGCCATGGACGACCAGACCTATTACTTCTTCCAGTACACGCGCAATTACATGTACGCCTACAGCAGTGATGCTACCTTCAACACGATGTTGAGCGAATTGAAGGACGACAAGAAGAAGCTGAACACGGACAAAGGACAGGCGGCCTACCAGTTCACCCTCACGAACAAGAAGAAGGTGGACGACTTCCGCGAACGATTCGGTCTCTGAACCATGGACTTCCCCTGGGTGTACGGCATAGCATCGATGGTGGTCGCCTACCTGATCGGCAGCATCCCTACCAGTGTCTGGTGGGGCAGGACCTTCTTCGGGGTCGACGTGCGCCAGCATGGCAGTCACAACGCCGGTGCAACGAACACCTTCCGGGTGCTCGGGCCGCGCGCCGGGGTGCCGGTCCTCCTGATCGACATCCTCAAGGGCTTCGTGCCGGTGCGCATGCTGCCCAACTTCAGCGACCTTCAACCCGACACCGCACCATGGATGTGGTTCCGGGTGGCGCTGGTGGGTGCCGCCGTGATCGGTCACCTGTATCCTGTCTTCGCCTCCTTCAAGGGCGGCAAGGGCGTGGCCACCTCCCTCGGCGGTGTGCTCGCCGTGCATCCCGGGGCGGCCGCCATCTGTGTGGTCGTCTTCGCCGTCGTATTCCTGCTCTCGCGCTACGTCTCGCTCGGATCGCTCTGCGCTGCGCTCGCCTTCCCACTGGCGGTCATCATCATCTACAAGGAGTTCAGCGCGGTGAAGATCGGCTTCGCCGTGGTGCTCTGCCTGCTCGTGTTCTACACCCATCGGGAGAACATCATGCGCCTGCTGCGCGGCGAGGAGAACCGCATGTCCCTCGCCGGCAAACGCCATACGCCCTCATGAAACCGCTTGTGACCAGGTCGCGTACAAGCGCCCACTCTTTGCGATGACCCGCACAACGGGCATAGTATTCTTCGTGCTGCTCTCCTCCCTGGCCTTCGGGCAGGGCGATCAGCAGGTCCGTGCCAAGGCCGATGCCTTCTTCACGGAGAAGGACTACGTATCGGCGCTCCCGCTCTACAGCCAGCTCGTCAGCCTCAACCCGGGCGACCGCGTGTTGAACTACCAGTTCGGTGCCTGCCTGCTCTTCAATGGCACCGATCGCGACAAGGCCATCGGTCACCTCAAGTTCGCCACCGAGGACCCTTCCATTCCGCCCGATGCCTGGTATTGGTTGGGCCGCGCCTATCACCTCAGCTACCGGTTCAAGGATGCGCTCACCGCCTACCAGCGCTACCAGGGTACGGGAAGCAAGAAGGAACTGGAAGGCTTCCCGATCGCGGCGCTCGACAAGCAATGCCGCAACGGCATGAACCTCCTGAGCAACCTCAAGGAGATCACCGTGCACAACAAGGTGGAGGTGGACGACACCGAGTTCTTCCGCTTCTATGAACTGGGTGACATCGGTGGTCGCATCGTGGTGCTGCCGGAGGAACTGAAGACCACCCTGGACAAGAAGAGCAAGCGACGCACCCTCGTGTACCTGCCGGAGAAGGGTGGCCCGATCTACTTCGCCAGCTACGGCAAGGATGGCAAGACCGGACTCGACATCTACCGAACGGAACTGCTCACCAGTGGCAGCTTCGCCACCCCGGTGAAGCTGGCCGGCTACGTCAACACCGACCAGGACGAGGACTTCGCCTTCCTGCATCCCGATGGCCGGAGCTTCTATTTCAGCAGCAAGGGCCACAACAGCATGGGCGGCTACGACGTCTTCCGCTCGGCCTACGACAAGGTTTCGGAGACCTTCGGTCCGCCGGAGAACCTCGACTTCGCGGTGAACACGCCGGACGACGATGTGTTCTACATGACCGATGCGGAGAACAAGCAGGCCTGTTTCGCCAGCGGCCGCAGCAGCCGGCAGGGCAAGCTCCACGTGTATCGCGTCTCAACGGCCCAGGTGCCGGTGGTGGTCACGGTCATGAAAGGCACCTTCGCCAGCACCATCGACAAGAACGACCGCAAGGCGCACATCATGGTGGAGGACGCTGTGACGCGCGAGCGTGTGGCCGATGTGCGCACCGACATCAATGGGTCCTACGTGCTCGCCTTCCCGCGTAGCGGCACCTTCCGTTACCTCGTGGAATGCGGCCCGAGCGGCAGGACGCACACGGGTACGGTGGACGTACCACGCGCCTCCAGTGCCCGTGCTTTCCGCCAGGAGCTGGAGCTGCGCATCAATGCCGGGATGGAGGAACTGACGATCAGGAACTACTTCGATGACCCGCTCGAGGAGGACATGATCGCCCTGATGATGGACGAGATCAAGCGGCGCGCACGCCTCGATGTCACCGGGGACCGGCCGCAGTCCGATCCCGTGGTCGAACCTGCGGTCGAGGGTGATGTGCTCACACAGGCCGGGTTCGCCGGTGACATGACCGAGGCGAAGGCGGTGCAATTGGCGAAGGACGACGCACGCGAACTCGAAGCGCTCGAGGAGAGCCTGGGCGAGCAGAGCGTCGCGGCCTACACGATCGCACGCGATGCCGCGACGGCGGCGGAACAGGCCGCACGACAGTCCTCGGCATCGGTGGAGAAGGCCGGGACCGCCACGGACGAGGAGCAGCGCAATGCGTACATGCGCGAGGCGGCCCAGCTGCGGCAGCAGTCGCGTACCGCCGACCTCCGTGCACGTGCGGCTTACAGCACGGCGCGTGACCTGGAGAGCGAACGCACGGCCGTGCGACAACGTGCGGCCACGGCCGGCAAGCTCGCCACCGACCTCAGTAACTCCGTTTCGACCGGAAGCCGTGAAGCCACGCTCGCGCAACTGCGCACCCTCAAGGAACGCCTCGATGTGAAGTCCGGCCCGGAAGGGGACCTTTCGATCGCCGAACAGGTGCGTCGCGACCTCACCGAACAGGAGAAGGAGGCTGCGCGCCGCCTGAACCAGGCCACTGCCAAGCGGAGCGAGGAGACCGAGTTCGCCGATCGCATCGACCGTTCGAAACGTGAACGCGATGCCACCAAGAGCAAGTCCCGGAAGGAGGAGCTGGACCGGACCATCGCTGAGCAGGAGCAGCAGCTCTCCTACATGCATGCCGAGGTGGATGCCGCGTTCAACACCGCGCGCGAACTGGGATCGGAGGTCGCCGTGAAGCGAGGGGAGCATTCCCTCCTGCACCACCTTTCGACGCAGCCGGTCACCACCACGGGTCAGGCGCCCTCGAAGGAGGAGATCGCCAGCCTCGGCCAGCGGATCGCTGGCATCGGCAGCAGGATCGAGTCCATCCAGGTGGATGCCCGCTACGATGGCAGTTTCGTCGAACCGACGGCGACCGCCGAGGCACGCTCCTTCAATTGGGAGCTGGCTGGACCCGATGCCGTGCTGGCAGCGGCCTCAACGCCCACGCAGCGCATGACCCGCGATGGCAGCGGCGATGCGGTGCTTGCGGACGGCCGCACCACCATCCCGCAGCGTTCGGCCACGGGTGAGGTCATCAACGCGCAGGTCGACCAGGTCCCTGTCTCGACCGGGGATGAACTGGTGAATGCGGACCGCACCATCGGCCTGGGGAACGATGCGCAGGAGGAAAGCGCCTCTTCCGCCTCGAACAGGACGGGAGGGGAGCGCACATCGGGTGATGCTGGCGTCGCGTCGAATTCGGGCGATGTCGGAAAGGAAGGATCGACCGCTGACGCGTCATCCGGCCTGCCTGACGGGTCCGGTCAGGAACTGGCCTCCAACACGACTTCGACGAGCGGAACCGCACTTCCACGATCGGGCGGTGAACGTTCCGATACGTCCTCCGGAGTACGAACGGGACAGGACACCATCGACGGCTCGAACACGAGCACGACCAGCGGATCGGAGAGCATGCCGGCAAGCACGGCGGAATTCCTGCTGGAGAATGAGCGCGCCGAACTGCAACAGGCCATCGCCGCGGAACGGGACCCGACCAGGCGTGCCGAGCTCGAGTCAAGGTTGACCGATCTGGATGCGCGTGAAGCCGCACTGTCCCGGACCCCCGAGGTCGAGACGACGGATACCGAGCTGGGCATCGAAGGGGTGGACATGCAGCGCACACCGCTCACCTTCTTCCCGGATACCGACGAGGAGGACATCGTGACACTGCTCTACGGCAATTACGAGGTGGATAAGCAGCGCCTCAGCGCCTTGGAGGATCCCGCAACACGGGCCGATGGCCTGAGCGGATTGGAGTTGATGCTCGCGGACAGCATGCGCGCCGAGATGGTCCGCCAGGCCGCCATCCTCGAACTCGCACCGCAACAGGGTGAGGTGATCGGGCCGCGTATCGAGCGCCTGCGCCAGTTGCGTCAGGCACACGTGCAGGAGGCGGAACGCATCGTTGAGGACGCCAGGGAGGAGGAGGCGCTCGCCGCTGGCGGACCGGTCGAAGGACTCCCGCGGACCCAGGGACGTGCGAGCTATGCGCCCGGTGAGGATCCGATCAATGATCGTTTCATCCACATCCACGACGATCCCCAGGAGGTGTACGCGAGCAAGGTCGTGCACCGCGCCAACAGTGTGCAGGAAGCGGTGGCCTTGAAGGAGGCCGACCTGGCGCGCATGGTGGATCTCGATCACCGGATCGATTCTTTGGAGGAGGCCATGGTCGGTCTGCCCCGCAAGGAGTTCGATCGCAAGCGCCGCGAAGCGGACAAGCTCATCGACGAGCGCATGATCATCCGCTCCGATCTGGGCCAGCGATCCGCCTTCCTCACCAAGGAGGAGTGGCGTAACAGTACCGATAGCCTCAAGCGGATCGACGGTCAGGTGAACAAGCTGGGCCTGCCACCGGACGAAGCCGCGCTGGTGATGTCCGAGGACATGCGCAGCATCGCGAAGACACGCTTCGACGAGGCTTCCTCCGTCCGGAAGAAGGCCGACCGCACCGAGGACATCATGGAGCGGGACAGCCTGCTGCGCGCTGCCTACGGCATGGAGCTCGAGGCCCTCGAACAACTCGACCGTTCGATCACCGTGAAGACCTACCTGCTGGGTGGGCGCCACCAACGCGGCGAGACGCTCGCCTACGAGGAGATCGCACGCCGCGTGCTCGGTCTGCCGGATGAGCCCATGTTCGCCGATGGTCGTGCGCCGAAGAGCAGTGCGGTCACCACGGGTGCATCCGTCGTGAAGCCGGCCGCGACCAGTTCCAGTACCACGGCGGCCACCAGCGGGCAAGCAGGCAACGAAGCGACCATCGCAGTGACAACGGGCGCGGAACAAGCGATCGCAGCAGGGACCGTTGGCCGATCGACGACCGATGCGGAGGTCGCGGACGCCCAACCCACAGCCCAGGAGCAGGGGAGTGCCGAGCCGGACGTTGCGGATCCTGCGAACACGAACAGCACCGCCACTGCATCGGATGTCAATGGAGCGCGCCAGGCGGCCGAGGCCCTGGCCGATCGCGCCGAAGGTTCGATGCCCCGCTCGGCGAGGAACCCGATCCAGCTGTATGAGAACTACCTGCAGGCCGAAACGGTCATGCTGAAGGCGGAAGCCCTCGACCCGGCCTTCGACCCCGATCTGTTGTCGCTCAAGAAGGACCAGGCCACACGGGAGAGCGCCGATCTCGAGCAGCGTTCACTCTCGCTCACCGATCGTGCTGCAAGCATGGAGGACAGTGCCGCCACCGCGCGGAAGCGCGACCGCGAGCGCCTCGAACAACTGGCCGTTCGCAGCCGCTTGGAAGCCGATTCATTGCACGAACTCTCGTTGACCCGCGCAGAGGAAGCGCGCGATCTCGAACTGCAGCAGCGCGATGCCGAGCAGGCGAAGGTGCTCCGCAACCGCCTCGTCAAGTACTACTACCTCTCCGGGGAGGAGCAGGACCTGGTGCTCGACGATTCGGACATGAGCCGCTACTTCCAGATGAAGGCTCGCGCGCTCGAACAGATGGATGCCGCATCGGAGGCCGAAGCCGCCGCCCGCGTGAACCGCCAGTTGGGAGAGGTGTTGCGGCAGGAGGCCGGCAGCGTGAACACCGAGGAGCGCAGCGGTCGGATCACGGGTGAGGAGGCCGTGGCGAAGCGCACCGTCCTTTATGACCGGGCCGAGCTGCTCTCCCTGCGTGCGGATTCGCTCAACAACGTGGCCGCCCGCCTGCGCGGCGCCGCCAACATCAATGAGAGCCAGGCCGGTGTGCTCATGCAGGGCATGCCCGCGGACCGTTCCACCGAGTGGATGGCCATGGAGATGCGGACGCGTCGCACCGAGCCGCAGCTCGCTCAACTGGGCAATGCGGTCCCTGTCGCGGCCGAGCGCCAAGTGGAGACCTCGTCCGCGAACACCCGCACCGCCCCTCCGGTCAGCAACCCTGCGCCCGGGTCGCGCCAGATCACCACCCCCTTCGGCACCGATGCCTCCGCCTCACGCCCGGCGGTCGCACGTCCCATCGCAGAGATCCCCGCCGATCAGGTGCCTGCCATGGTCTTCCCGACCGTGCTGGAGACCGACATGTTCGAGTTCCGTCCGGTGCCCGAGCGCCAGCCAGCGGCCATCGCGATGGATGCGGTCATGCCCGGTGGCATCGTCTTCAAGGTACAGATCGGGGCCTTCCGCTCGCCGATCTCCGAGTCGGTCTTCAACGATATGACACCGGTGATGGGTGAACACACCTCGAACGGTTTCATCCGTTACACCGCTGGTCTCTTCACCGGCTTCCAACAGGCCGCTCGAGCCAAGGACCGCGTGCGCGACCGCGGCTACCGCGATGCCTTCGTGGTGGCCTACCGCGATGGCGTGCGCATCCCGCTGGGTGAGGCCATGCGTGAGGCCCGCGCTGCGGAACAGGCTGCGCTGGCCTCGGCGCGCAGTACGACCAGCGCGTCCTCCACGACCGGTCAACAGGTGGCTACCAACACGGCCGGAGCGAGCACGGGAGGATCCAACACGAACGCCGCCGTTCGTCGCGACAACAGCAACACGGTGCTGGAGCCGGTGCGTACCGAGCCGGGAACCACACAGCCGAACCCGGCGGTCATCCAACGTCCGGTGGAACTGGCCACCACCACCACGCCAGCACAAGCACAACGCACCAAGGATGTCCTGACGAAGTACCCCGCGACGGCCGAAGCCATCGTGGACGCCTACACGCCGCCGGCTGATGCGGCCAACTATTACAATGTACCCGGCGCGGCACCGGCCACCCAGGTGGAGACCATCAAGGGCCTCTTCTACACGGTGCAGGTGGGTGTGTACAGCAAGCCTGTGCCGCTGGACAAGCTCTTCAACATCGCACCGCTCAACAGCGAACGCACCGAGACCGCCAAGATCCGCTACACCACCGGCCGCTACACCGACACGGAGCAGGCGCGTGTGCGCAAGGATGAGGCCGTGGGCGCAGGCGTGAAGGATGCCTTCGTCACCGCCTACCTCAACGGCAAGCGGATCCCCATGCAGGAGGCCGCCGCCCTGCTGGAACGCTTCGGTCCGGCCATCCTAGCCCGGCCCTGATCCCAAGCGGATACGGTCTCCATTCGCACCCCTGTCCCCGGTCAGTGCGAACGAAGCGAAGCCATGGTCCCAAGTTGGATCAGTGGTCGTGTTGCCGGGAACGCGCGTACCATCCGTGTCCAACTGTGTCCATCCGTGGTTCTTCCTGGAAGCCTGAACGTTCTCTGCATTGATCCGCATCCCTAGTGTGTGCGAACGAAGTGAAGCCATGTGGTCCCAAGTTGGATCAGTGGTGCCCCGTGGTCGGCCGGGCTCCCGTTCCGTAATTTCGCACCATGTCCCTGCGTGCCGCCCACTCACCGGAGGAGCTCCTGCTGGAGGAGGTCCTCTGCGAGACCGGAAGTTTCCGGGAGATCGTCCTGCACAACGATGATGTGAACACCTTCGATCATGTCATCGACAGCCTTGTTGAGATCTGCGACCATGATCCGATCCAGGCGGAACAATGCGCGTGGATCGTTCACCACAACGGCAAGTGCGGCGTGAAGCGTGGTACCTTCGACCAGCTCGAGGCCCGTTGTCATGCCCTGCAACAACGTGGCCTGTCAGCCGTGATCCAATAGATCCATGCGTTCTTACCGACTCGTCCTGATCCTGGCGGTGGTCATCCTCCAGGCGTGTTCCACGGTCCCGGTCACGGGCCGCCGGCAGTTCAATGTGATCAGCACGGGGCAGATCGCCTCGATGGTGAACGAACAATACCGCGAGACGCTGCAGACCAGCACCATCCTTCCGGACAGCGACCCGCGCACCCAGCAGGTGAAGGCCTGCGGACAGCGCATCGCCAATGCCGTGGAGCGCTTCCTCAACGACAACGGGATGCAGGACCGCGTGCAGGAGTTCAACTGGGAATTCAACGTGGCGGACGACGAGACCGTGAACGCCTGGTGCATGCCGGGCGGGAAGGTCCTCTTCTATACGGGCATCCTGCCGCTCACCCAGGATGAGAACGGCCTGGCCGTGGTCATGGGGCACGAGGTGGCGCACGCCGTCGCCCGGCATGGCAACGAGCGGATGAGCCAGGGCATCCTGGCACAGGGAGCGGGCATGACCTTGGACATCCTGACCAGTGAGAACCCGGGGCTGGCCCGCAACATCCTCCTGCAGAGCGTCGGCATCGGATCTCAGTTGGGCATGCTCGCCTACAGCCGCTCCCACGAGTCCGAAGCCGACAAGATGGGCCTCATCTTCATGGCCATGGCGGGCTTCGACCCCCGCACCGCACCGGCCTTCTGGGAACGGATGAGCGCAAGCTCGAATGGCCAGGCACCGCCCGAGCTGCTCAGCACCCACCCGAGCGACGAGCGCCGGATCCAGGACCTGAACGCCTACATGCCCGAGGCGCTCAAGTATTACAAGCCCTAGCGTCGTAGGTTCGGGCACCCATGGCCCGCTTGTTCGAAGAACTGCTCGCCACCGCGCGTATGCTCGTGCGACCCGTCGTCGGATGGGCCGCACGGTGGATGCGATGGCTGGTCCGGGCCATCGGGGTGGTGGCGATCCTGCTCCTGGTCGGCGCCTGCACCCGGATCCCCTACGACCTGCATCGCTGGTTGGGCAGGGGGGCGGGGGAGTGCACCGGCACCCCGGATGCCATCGTGGTCCTCGGGGGGAGCGGCATGCCGTCCGGACCGGAGCTCCTGCGTTTGCACCGCGCAGCCACGCTCGCGCACGAGGCACCTCAAGCCTTGATCCACATCGTCCAGCCCGATACCGGCGCGACCATGCGGCAGATGGTGGATGAACTGGTGCTGCGTGGCGTCCCGTCCCGGCGCATCATCCCGGTCCCCTACGGTGAGAACACGCGGGAGCAGGCCTTGATCATGGCCCGGCTGCAGCAGCCGCAGTGGCGAAAGGTCGCCCTGATCACCGCCCCGGAGAACATGTACCGCAGCGTGCGCACCTTCCGGCGGGCAGGGGTGAAGGGGGCCTGTGGAGAAGCCGCCTGGGAACATGCCATGGACCACGACTTCGCCTATCGGCACAAGGCCATCGGGGGGAAGGCCTGGGCACCGGACGTGTCGGACAACACCGGCCTGCGCTATACCTTCTGGAACTACCTGAAGCTCGAGGTCACCTGCATCCGCGAGTACATCGCCATCGCCTACTACCGGCTCAATGGCTGGATCTGATCAGGAACGGTCCGGTATGCTCCGTGGTCACCGGATCCCCGTTCGTGGAAAGGAACTTTGGCTATCTTCGCAGCCGTTTTCGCGAGGACCCGTAGCTCAATTGGATAGAGCATCTGACTACGGATCAGAAGGTTTGGGGTTCGAATCCCTACGGGTCCGCTGAGAACCAGGGCCGCTTCCACCGGAAGCGGCCCTT
This sequence comes from Flavobacteriales bacterium, assembly GCA_020437875.1. GTDB lineage: Bacteria > Bacteroidota > Bacteroidia > Flavobacteriales_F > PHOS-HE28 > PHOS-HE28. The sequence continues at coordinate 5,295 of JAGQVR010000017.1, read as the reverse complement.
TTCGTTCTCCCGATCAGGCCTGGCCCGACCCATCCCCGTTGATCGTGCTGGGACCGTTCCCAGGCCCACAAGAGTTCGTGGCGGCAAATAGGTTATATAAGGTATTGAATAATAGTAACATATGGCGCAATGATTAGATCAAAGAATTGATCATTGGTCTGGTCCGGACAGTTCCTCGTCGAGAAGAAGTCCGGGTTCATGGCAGATGGGGTGGCGTTCATCGAAACCTTCTTCCCGGCCCTTGCGTTAAAGGGCGCACTGAAAAATGCGGCCCACGAAGCCGGACCCATGATGACCACCATGATCTCTCCTACATCCTTGCGCGTATTGCTCCGCGCCGGGTTCATGATCGCACTGCTCCTTGGGGCAGGCGATATGTTCCCGCAGGTCACTCAGACATTCACATCCAGTGGCACATTCACCGTACCCGCAGGCGTGACGCAGGTCACCGTCGAATGCTGGGGCGGAGGCGGCCGGGGTGGTACCCTAACATCCGCAGCCGCAGCCCGTGGTGGTGGCGGTGGTGGTGGTGCATATTCGCGCAGCGTGTTGACCGTCACGCCCGGTTCCAACCATACGGTCACCGTCGGCGCTGGATCGACCTCGACTTCAGCCGGAGGTGATTCCTGGTTCGGTTCTGCGGCCACGGTCCTCGCCAAGGGTGGCAACTCGTGTGCGAACAACAGCTCGACCGGAGCCACCGGTGGTACGGCCGCTGCCAGTATCGGCACGGTGAAATTCTCTGGTGGCACAGGTGCCAACGCTCCTGGTAGCACGGGTGGTGGAGGCGGATCGTCCGCAGGGACCGCTGCGAACGGTGCCAATGGCGCTGGCCAGTCCGGTGGAACGGCGCCCGCAGGTGGTGGGGATGGTGGGAATGGTGCGAACGGATTCGTTGCAGCAGGTAACGCCGGTTCCGCCCCTGGAGGCGGCGGCGGCGGTGCTGAACGTGGCTGCTGTATCACGGCCAACGGCGGCTCCGGTGCAAATGGTCAGGTGTTGGTCACCTACACGCCCTGTGCGACCCCGGTGATCTCCGCGACAACGAGCAACAGCCCGATCTGCCCCGGAGCGACCTTGACACTTGGCGCCACGGTCTCGGGTGCGACCTCGCTCCTGTGGTCCGGAACAGGGACCTTCTCCCCGAACAACACCAGTGCCTCGGTCAGTGTGACCGGTGCAGCGGCAGGAACCTATACGATCACCGCCACCAACAGCTGCGGAAGCGTGAACGCTGATGTGGTGGTGACCGTGAACCCGGCACCCACGGGCGTCACCGCCTCGAGCAGTGCCGCCAGTGTCTGCTCCACTTCCAATACGGTGGACCTGAGCAGTACCGTCAACGCACCGCCTGCCACCGTGCTCAGCCAGGACTTCAACAGCGGCATCTCGCCGTGGACGACGACGAACTCCTCCACGGGTGGAACGCCCGCGAACGCGGCCTGGACCGCACGTGCGGATGGGTACCAGTTCAACGCCTATGATGGCCTGGTCACCTTCAGCAGCAACGACGCTTCACAGTTCGCTCTGAGCAACTCGGATGCCCAAGGCGGCGGGACCACGGCGACGACCCTCGTCTCACCGGTCTTCAGCACGGTGGGCTACACGGCCCTGTCACTCTCGTACTACCACCACTACCGGTACAACTCAGGCGCGGATGACCGCGCCCGGGTGGAGATATCCATCAACGGGGGTTCCTCGTGGACGACCGTGGAAACGCACTCCAGCACGCAAGGGGCCACTTCCGGCTTCGTGCAATCGACGATCGACCTGACGAGCTACGTCGGTGAGGCGAACGCACGCCTTCGATTCCGTTACGATTGTTCCTGGGACTGGTGGTGGGCCCTTGACAATGTGGTGCTTTCGGGCACCCCGGCGGCGAACACCTTCGCCTGGACCTCGGCACCGGCGGGTTTCACCTCCTCCGCCCAGAACCCGACGGGTGTTGCGGTAACGGCATCCACCGTCTATACCGTCACCGTCACGGGACCCAATGGTTGCACCACGGCGGCGAATACCTCCGTGACCTACACGCCGGCACCTTCCGCCACGATCTCCTACGCCGGCTCGCCGTATTGTGCGGCTGCAGGCATCGCCAGTGTCACCCATGCGGGCAGCACGGGCGGGACCTATTCAGCCACGCCTGCCGGGCTTGTGATCAATGCGGGCAACGGCGAGGTGACCCTCGGTTCCAGCACGCCGGGTACCTACACCGTGACGTACACGATCGCCGCCTCCGGTGGATGCGCACTCTACAGTACCAACACCGGCATCACCGTGGACGCGGCATCGACGCTCTATGCGGATACGGATGGGGATGGCTTCGGCGACCCGGCGACCACGACCACCGGATGCCCACCGCTCGCAGGTTATGTGACCAACGATACCGACAACTGCCCGAGCGTGTTCGGCCTGATCGGTGATGCCTGCGACGACGGGAACGCCAACACCGTTAACGACCAGTTGAACGGATCCTGCGTCTGTGCAGGGACCAACGCCCCCTGGTACAGCCAGGGCAACGGCACCTTCGCCGATCCGATCTGGAGCCACAACATCGCAGGACCGGGTGCGGCGGCCACGCTGGACGCGGGTTCCATCGTCGTGATCCAGTCGGGTCATGCGGTGAGCATCACCACCGCACGGGATGTCCAGGACCTGAGCATCGAGGCCACCGCCAGCCTGAGCCTGGGCTCCAATACCCTCACCGTTCATGGCACCAGCGTGGACATCGACGGCACCTTGAACGGCGGTACCGGTGAACTGAGCCTGGAACCAAGCGCTGCGGCGACCTTGGATGGCTCCGGCACCCTTGACCTCCACGACCTCACGATCGACGCCCCGGCCGGTCTGAACTGCCTGGCCAACGCGCCGATCCGTGGCACCCTGCTCCTCGTTGACGGTGCCTTCACGGCGACCGGCACGGTCAGCCTGGTGAGCAACGCCACCACCACCGGCCGCCTCGGCCCCGTGGGCGCTGGTGCCAGCTACGTCGGCAACCTCACCGTGAACCGCTACATCCCCGCAGGTGCCACCAACTGGCGCATGATGGGCAGCCCCGTGGCAGGCCGCACCGTGAACAACTGGAAGGACGACTTCTACACCGCCGGCTTCCCCGGTTCGCACAGCCCCGGCTTCAGCAACCCCGTGGGTAGCGGCATCCTGTGGCCGAGCATCCGCTGGTACGACGAGACCAACGCCGGCCCGGCCGTGAACGACGGCCTCACCGGCGCCACCAGCACGGCACAGGCGCTGTCGCCGGGTCAGGGCTTCGCGGCCTGGTGCGGCACGGGCTACAGCACCACCACCGCCTTCACCGTGGATGTGACCGGCAACCCGCACGTGGCCAACACGCCCATCGCCCTGCCGATGAGCTACACCAACACCGGTATGCCCAACACCGACGGCTGGAACATGGTGAGCAACCCGCTCGCCAGTCCCATCGCCTTCGACCAGATCAGCCGCGGTGCCGATGTGGCCGACTACATCACCTACTTCAACCCGGCCATGGGCAACCTGGCCACCTGGGACATCAGTGACAACCTCGGTACCAACGGCGGCAGCAACACCATCCAGAGCAGCCAGGCCTTCTGGCTGAAGGCCACCGGACCGGCCGTGACCACCACCGTGAGCGAGAGCGCCAAGGTGGCCGGCAACACCGGCGGCTTCTTCGGCGGCTCCGAGGTGCAGGTGGCCAACATGATCCGCCTGCGCATCGAGAGCGCCATCAACCAGTACAGCGATGAGACCGTCGTGCTCTTCAGCAGCGGCGAACCGGCCTTCAACTCGAGCGATGTGCCCAAGTTCATCTTCGCGCACCCCGATGCACCGCAGATCGCCTCCGTGGGCGATGGTGGTGAGATGATGGCCATCAACGCCTACGGTCCCTACAGCGAGGACATCAGCATCCCCGTGACGGTGGACGTGGCCATCAACGGACAGTATAGCATCGTGGCCACCGGCCTGCACAACATGGGCCTCTCCTGCGTCCGCCTGGAGGACCTGGCCACGGGCATCATCACCCCGCTCACCGAGGGTGCCACCTACGGCTTCACGGTGCTCGCCAGCGACGACATGAACGAGCCGCGCTTCCTGCTGCGTGCCAGTGCACCGGTCAACGTGATCGCCACCGACGCCAGCTGCAACGGCCGCGATGACGGCACCGCGAGCGCCCTCATCACCAGCGGTCCGGTGGATGTGATCTGGACCGATGCCGACGGTATCGTGCTGCTCGAGCAGAACAACGTGATGCCGGGCACCGCCGACCTCATGGCCCTCGAAGCCGGCACCTACGGCATCAGCATCTCCGGTGTGCCCGCCTGCGGCGACATCAGCACCGTGTTCACGATCGAGGAGCCGGCAGGCCTGGAGGTCGAGGCCGACACCGAGATCAGCACCTGCCCCGAGAGCGCCGATGGCCACATCGACCTCACCGTGCTCGGTGGCACCGCGCCTTACCAGTACCTCTGGAGCAATGAGGCCACCACCGAGGACATCGAGGTGGCCGGCGGCAGCTACACCGTCGTCATCACCGATGCCAATGGATGCACCTTCGAGCCGCAGGCCTACGTGGTGGGCTCCGGCGAAGGCCCTGATGCCGGCATCGGCGTGGAGAGCTTCCTGGTGAACGTGGGAGAGGAGGTCCTCTTCGCCCCGAACACCCTCGATGGTGTCACCAACAGCTGGGACTTCGGCGACGGCGAACAGAGCAACGAACTGGAGCCCGTGCACAGCTACGATGAGCCGGGTACCTACACCGTCACCCTGGTGGTGGATGATGGCAACTGCATCGGCACCGCCAGCGTGGAGATCCAGGTGCAGGTCAGCACCAGCATCACCCACCAGGTGGGCAAGGACCTGAACGCCTACGTGAGCGGCGACCGCATCGTCATCGACCATGACTTCGGCGGCACGGCACCGGTCCTGATCCGCGTGTTCAGCACGGGCGGCCAATTGGCCCAGGAGCACCGCGTGAGCAATGCCCCGGCCCGCATCACCCTGCCCACGGACGAGCTGGCCACCGGCATCTGGCTGGTGCGTGTGAGCAGCGGCGAGACCATGCGTACCTTCTCCCTGCCTGTGGTGCACTAACCGAACAGGTAGGCTTCCGGGCCCCCATCTTCCTGCGGGAGGGTGGGGGCTCGGTCTTTTCGGGCGGTCCGGGCGCATGTTATCCCGGCTTTACGGTATCAACACTCCCTTGTGGATAGGGGCGGAAACGCTACCTTCGGGGTCCCCTAATGAGAACTCCCTGTCCGCCTCCCCTCGGACCGGACCAAAACCCCTTTTCCATGAGGA
>JAGQVR010000178.1 GCA_020437875.1 Flavobacteriales bacterium | reverse complement strand
CGCACGTTCGTTCGCATCAGCGAGGGCTTGAGCAGGCGCATCCTCATAGACCACGCGACCATCGGTGCGCAGGTACTCCAGGATGTAGTCCCGCAATTCCATGCTCACCAGGTCCCAATCCACGCTGTTGTTCCGTGTGACCGTGATGAAGTTGCTGCTGATGAAAACCCCCGTTACGAAGGGCAGGTTGAAGATCCTTTCTGCGAGTGGCGAAACGCCCACCGGTTCCTCGGGGGTGCGGAATTCCAGTAACCGTCCATCCTGCACCAACATCCGGTCGCATACATAGCGCATGGTGAGCGGGTTGGGTGTTGATTCCACATAGAGGTTCGTGGGACGGGTCATCGGTTCGTTGGCCATGTCGATGTGCGCGGTCGCGTGATCGTGCGGTGCAAAGGTACCGCCGTCGGGAGCCTTGGCTTCCCAAGCTTCCCGGAGACCGGTCGTGTACGGCCGATGGGGAGCGCCCTACCTTTGCGGGACATGCGGTCCCTGCTTCATCGGCACAAGTGGATCACCTATCTGGTGGTGGGCATCTTCGCGCTCGCCACGAACGGGATGGCCATTAGCCGCATGACCTGCCTCAAGGGCGGCCATAGCGAGGTGAGCTTGGGGGTGAAGGTCGGTTGTTGCCCGGACGATGTGGCGCGGACCGATGGTCCGGCCTACAACGGGGTCTGCTGCGAACTTGCCTTGGTGAAGGGGGAGCCGGATAGTTACCTCCCGAACATCGGCATCGATGATCACATCACGACCATCGATCTCTGGCATTGTGTGGCGGAGGTCTCCCTGCCTGCCCCGGAGCTTGTCATTCCCTGGCTCGTCTCCCGACCACCGCCGCTATCTGCGCCGGACCGGCTGACGGTGATCAGCGTGCAGCGCGTCTAGTTCCTTCCTGTTCCCGCCCGCGCGGCGAAGGGGTCCTATTCGACCCGGTGTCCTTCACACGAACAGGAAATGAACGCAATGTCATTCAACATAAGAGAGTACCTGCTTCTACTTGGCCTTGCCCTTGGGTCGGCCACGATGGCGCAGAAGGTCACCGGGAAGGTGTCAACTGCGCAAGGAGAGGCCCTGCCGGGCGCCAACCTGCACTGGCTCGGCACCACCATCGGGACAGCGACCGATGTGACCGGCGTCTTCGAACTGGATCCACCGGCCACCTGGCCGGCTTCGCTGATCACCTCCTTCGTAGGGTACAAGGCTGATACCCTGCGCCTGAGTTCAATGCCTTTGGCACCGCTCCGGATCATGATGAGTTGGGCCGTGGAGATGGGTCCCGTGGAGATCGTGGACCGGGTGGCCGGTACACGATTGGATTCGCGCAGCATCAACGCAACCGAGATCATCGGCCAGAAGGAACTGAAGCGAGCCGCCTGCTGCGACCTCAGCGAGAGCTTCGAGACGAACGCGACCGTCGACGTGAACTACAGCGATGCGATCAGTGGCACGAAGACGATCCGCATGTTGGGACTTGATGGGAAGTATGCCCAGATAAGTCTCGAGAACCTCCCATTCATCCGCGGGCTATCGACCGCCTATGGCCTCACCTTGGTACCCGGTACCTGGATCAAGGACATCAACCTGAGCAAAGGGATCGGTACGGCGGTGAACGGGCCCAACGCGATGACCGGCCAGATAGACCTGTGCCTGCTTGACCCACTGAGTGAACCGCCGCTCTTCGTGAACCTCTACGGTAACTCGCAAGGGAGGACGGAAGCGAATGTCCACCTCGCCCAGAAGACCGGCCAGAATAGCGGCAACCTCCTGCTCCTCCACGGCAACCTCTTCCAGCAGGACATGGACCAGAACAACGATGGTTTCATGGACTCCCCGCGCACCCGTCGGTTCAACGTGATGGATCGATGGATGCGACGCACGGATCGGGGCATGTCGCAACTGGGGGTACGTTATGTGACCGATGATCGAAGAGGTGGTCAGACCGCCATGAGCATGAACCGACCCGAGCACGCCATCCACGCCGGTGAGCCGTACGTGGTGGACATCAGCAATGAGCTCGTGGATGTCTTCGGCAAGCAGGGAGTGATCTTCAAGAAGGATCCCAGCAAGAGCGTGGGCTTCATGTTCGCAGCGCGCCACCACGATGCCGCTTCCCGCTTCGGCCGGCGCAGATATACCGGCCGGCAGGATAGCTTCTACGGAAGCGCGGTCTACCAGATGCTGGTGGGGAAGGGGAGCGATCAGTTGAAGGCGGGCGCGAGCTTCCAGTTCGATCGGTTCGAGGAGGCCTTCATGGACAGTGGCTTCGCGCGGATCGAACGCATGCCGGGACTCTTCGGGGAATACACCTTGTCGCGTGGACCGCTGACCATGGTCGGTGGCATCAGGGCGGATGCGAACTCGTACTATGGAAAGGTGGTGAGCCCGCGCCTGCATGTGAAGTACGACCTCGGACCGCTCACCAATCTCCGCCTTTCCGTGGGTCGTGGCTTCCGCAGTGCCAACCCTTTCGTGGAGAATGCGGCGGTGCTGGCCAGTTCGAGGCAGGTCATCGTACAGGGACCGTTGGGCATGGAGCGTTCATGGAACGTTGGCGCATCGGCATTGCACAAGTTCAAATGGCTCGAGCGCAAGTGGGCCATCGGGGTGGACGTGTATCGGACCGAGTTCCAGGACCAGATCATCACGGACCTGGATCGGAGCCCACGCACGGTGGCATTCTACATGCTCGATGGCAGGTCCTATGCGACCAGCGTGCTCACCGATGTGCAGGTCGAGCTCACCCGCGACATCGACCTCAAGCTCTCACACCGCTGGTATGATGTGCGCACCACCTACGACGGTGTACTGCGCGAACGCCCGTTCACCCCCTCTCACCGTGGCATGGCCTCACTGGCCTTCACCGACCCCAACGACCAATGGCGCATGGACCTCACCTGGAGCATTTTCGGCCAGGGAAGGATCCCATACACCCTGGCCAACCCTGAAGCCTATCGCCTGCCTCTTCGGTCACCGGCCTATTCCACCTTGTCCGGCCAGCTCACCCGTATCCTAGGCGATTGGGAGGTCTACCTGGGTGTGGAGAACGCGACCAGTACCCTGCAGCGCCAGCAGATCATCGCCCCGGAGGATCCGTTCGGCCCGTATTTTGACGCTTCATTGATCTGGGGGCCCACCAACAAGGCCATGGTCTACGGTGGACTTCGTTTCCACCTCGACCGCCGGTCCGACAAGCCAACACACACACCATGAAGTACACGTTCATCCTTTCATTCCTGCTCGTCTGCGGCTCGGTTGTGGCGCAGGAGCAGGCTGCCGATCGATCCGCGGATAAGAAGCTCGCACACCTCGACATCCGCACCAGTACCGTCTGCGACATGTGTGAGAAGACCATCGAGGAGAACCTGATCTATGAGAAGGGTGTGAAGAGCGTCAACGTGGACCTGGCGACCAGCGAGATCCACGTGGAGTATGATCCGCGCAAGAACTCACCGGAGAACCTGCGCCTGGCCGTTAGCAAGCTCGGCTATATGGCCGATGAGATCCCAGGCGATCCGGAAGCCTTCAAGAAGCTGCCGGCGTGCTGCCAGAAGGAAGGCTGCGGTAAACCGGCCGGGAAGCCGTGATGGCCGCATTGATACGTTCCGTGCGCGGATGCACACCGCGGTTCGGCCCCGATGTCTTCCTGGCCGAAACGGCCGTCGTGATCGGTGATGTGGTGATGGGGGCGCAGTGCAGCGTCTGGTACAATGCGGTCGTGCGCGGCGACGTGAACAGCATACGGATCGGAGACCGCGTGAACGTACAGGACGGAGCGGTGCTCCATTGCACTTTCGAGAAGTGCGGTCTCATCATCGGAAATGACGTCAGCATCGGGCACAATGCGATCGTTCACGGATGCACCGTCGAGGACAAGGTGCTCATCGGCATGGGTGCGATCGTGATGGACCAGGCCGTGATCGGCACAGGTAGCGTGATCGCCGCAGGTGCCGTGGTCACCCAGAACACCATCGTCCCGCCGGGAAGCCTCATGGCCGGAGTGCCCGCCAAACGCATCGGTGCGGTGAGCAGGGACCTGAGCGAGGGCGAGATCGAGCGGATAGCCCGGAACTACATCCGCTACGCAGGCTGGTTCAAGGAAGGGTAAGGGTCGCCTCCTGGTCCCATGTCGCCTGTCGGACCGGTGGTCCGTCCAGGCCAAGGCGCTCCATCATACGCAGGAACTGCTCTGGATCACCGCTGGTATAGCAGCGCAGTTCACCGATGGAGGTGACGTTCGCTGCGATGCCATCCCGGTGCAGTACGCGCTCCACCTGCCGTGCGATGGCCGGTGCGGGATCGATCACCCGCACTTCGGGCCCCACGATGCGTTCGATCAAAGGTCTCACCAATGGGTAGTGCGTGCAGCCCAACACCAGCGCATCGATGTTCCTTTCCAGCATCGGTTCCAGCCAGCCACGCAGCAGCTGCTCGGTCACCTCTGAATCGAACTCACCCGCCTCTATCTGCTTCACCAGGCCCGGGCAGGGTTGGTGTATCATCTCCACGCCCTGTGCGAAGCGCTCCACGATGGTGCCGTACAATGCGCTCTGGAAGGTGGCCACCGTGGCCATCACCCCGACGACACCCGTGCGCGTGTGTTCCACGGCGGGCTTCACGGCGGGCTCCATTCCAACGAAGGCCACATCCGGGTACGCTTCCCGCAGCGGCCGCAGGGCCGCGGCACTGGCCGAGTTGCAGGCGATCACGATCATCTTCGCTCCCTTCGCAAGGAGCGCTTCGGTGATGGCGAAGCTGAAGCGACGCACCTCCTCGAGACCTCGGGGGCCGTATGGCACATGGGCGCCGTCCCCGAAATAGAGCAGGCGCTCCGTGGGGAGCGCCTGCCTGATCCTTGCGGTGACCGTGAGCCCTCCGATACCGGAATCGAAGATGCCGATCGGACGGTCGTCGCTCACGGAGGGTGATCGCGTTACTGGATGCCGAGCTTGGTCTTCACCATCGGCAGGATGTCCTCGCCCTTCTCGAAGTAGAGGACCGTGCCGGTGCTCACATCGAACACGTAGGTGAAGTTGTGCTCAGCGGCGATGTCGGCGATGGCCTTGTTCGTGCGTTCCACCATCGGGCGGAGCAGTTCCTCCTCCTGCTTGGCGAGGTCCTCCTGTGCCTTCTCCTGCGCGGCCTGGATGCGCGTCTCGAGATCGCCTATCTCGCGCAACGCCATCTCCTTCTCGGTCTGCGTCATCGTCTCGGCCCGCGCCTGGGCATCGGCCACCTTGGCCTGGTACTCGTTGCCCATGGCCTTCAGGCGCTCATCCAGGGTCTTCGCGAAGGCCTGCATCTTGGTCTCGGCGTCCTTCCGTTCCGGTAGCATCAGCATCAGCTTCTGCCGGTCGATATGCCCGAGCTTGGAGTGGTTCTGGGCGATGGCTGCGGGGGCGCTGGTAAGAGCGAGCGCGCAGGCGATCATGAGGTGCTTCATCGTCATTTGGTTTTCATCTGGTCGCTTCCACCGGTGTCCATGCGTTGTTGCGGACTATCCTTGCCACCTCCGGGTGGTGTGGTCTCGCGATCATTGTCTGCGGGAGGTTCCCCGAAATCTTCATCATCACGCGTGTCCCCGCTGTTCTTGTCCTTGCCGGGGCGGATCCCCAGTTTACGGAGCACGCTGTCGCTCTTGTCGTACTTCTCGCTCGCGAAGAGCAGGTTGCTCGACTGGCCACCCACATCGAACACCGCCACGTAGCTCTGGCCGGCCACCTCCTTCACCGCGTTGTACACCCGGTCCTGGATCGGCTGGATCAGCTCCACACGCTTCTTGAAGAGGTCGCCCTCGGGTCCGAAACGCTTCTTCTGCAGGTCGCGGGCTTCACGTTCGCGCCGGTCGATCTCGTCCAGTCGTGATCGCTTCATCTCCTCGGTCAGGAGGATCGCCTCCGCATTGAAGGCATCGCGCAT
>JAGQVR010000177.1 GCA_020437875.1 Flavobacteriales bacterium | reverse complement strand
GGCCATGGTGGCGAAGACCGCGGCGGTGATGAAGAAGACATTGGCGATGGCCGCCATGGAATAGATGAGGAAGATGTAGCTGAGGCTGATCCCCATGATGCACGAGAAGACCAGGAAGGTGGCCAGCAGTGCGGTGCCGCTCATCTTGTTCACAAGGCCGCTCATGGCGAAGACCAGGCCCAGGGGCGCCAGCATCACCACCCATCCCAGGATGGTCTGCCCGCCCGTCTCGAAGTTGATGAGGTATTGGAGCTTGGTGAGGTCGTTGCCGAACCACCAGGCCATCACGCCGCTGATCACCAGCGCCATGGTCATGTAACTGAACACGTTGGCCAGGAAGGTGCGCACACTGCTGGCCTCGGTGGTGCCGATGAAGGCGGGGTTCTGCGGGAAGGTGTTGTTCTCCATTGCTGGTTGGTAGGTGGCACGAAGATAGAGCGTCGGTGTCGCTGCGCATGTGGATCAGTGCGCAACGATGCGTGTTCGTGACTGAAGGCCGATCACCAGGTGGTCAGCCTGAACGGTGATGAGCCTTCCGACTCAGTGCAGACGGGCGCTGATGAGCTTGATGAACTCCTCGCGGGTGCGTTGGTCCTTGAGGAAGATGCCTGTGAAGGCACTGGTCGTGGTCACGCTGTTCTGCTTCTGCACCCCACGCATGCGCATGCAGAGGTGGTCGCATTCCATCACCACCGCCACGCCGTGGGGCTTGAGGGTGTCATGGATGCAATCGCGGATCTCGTTCGTCAGGCGTTCCTGCACCTGCAGGCGGCGGGCGAAGGCGTCCACCACGCGGGGGATCTTGCTGAGCCCGGTGATGCGGCCGTTGGGCACGTAAGCCACGTGGGCCTTGCCGAAGAAGGGCAGCATGTGGTGCTCGCACATGGAATAGATCTCAATGTCCTTCACCAGCACCATCTGGCTGTAATCCTCCTTGAAGAGCGCGCTCTTCAGGATCTTCGCGGGATCGATGTCGTAGCCGTGCGTGAGGTATTGCAGGGCCTTGGCCACGCGCTCCGGGGTCTTCAGCAGACCTTCCCGTTCGGGGTCCTCGCCGATGGCCTTGAGGATATCGCCGTAGTGGCCGCTGATGCGCTTCACCAGGGCCGTGTCGTATTGGTCGATGCGCTCGTAGCCTTCGCCCTGCGGCTCGCGCTCAATGCCTTTCGCCCCGCCCTGTCCCCGCGTTGGTCGCTTATTGGCCATGGTATTCCACGTAGTTGTTCTCGGTCTCCTGCACTTTCACTGCGTGCAGGGAACAACCCAGGGCTTCGATCGGTTCGCGCAGCTGCTCCCAAATGGCGATGGCCAGGTTCTCGGTGCTGCTCAACCGCCCCCTCATGAAGTCCACATCGAGGTCGATGTTCTTGTGGTCGAGCTTGCTGATGACGGTTTCCTGCATGATCGCGCTCACCTTGCTCAAGTCCACCACGAAGCCCGTTTCCGCGCTCGGCTCACCTTTTACGGTGACCCAGAGCTCGTAATTGTGCCCGTGCCAGTTCGGATTGGAGCACTTGCCGAAGGTGGCCTGATTCTGCTCTGCACTCCACTCAGGTCGAGCTAGCTTGTGCGCGGCGCTGAATCGTTCGCGCCGTGTGATGAATACGATGGGCATGGCCTGCAAAGGTAGGGGGACGACGACCCTCGGCCCTACCTTCGCCGCATGATCATCGTCACCGGAGCCGCGGGCTTCATCGGCAGTGCCCTGATCGGCGAACTGCTTCGGGCGGGCTGGCAGGACATCGTGGCGGTGGACGACTTCTCCCACCCGGACAAGGCGGCGAACCTCGAAGGCAAGAAGCTGACCGCGCGCGTGGAACGGAGCGTGTTCTTCGACTGGCTCGACAAGAACGAGGGTCTCGTGCAGTTCATCTTCCACCTGGGCGCACGTACCGATACCACGCTCTTCGACAAGGCGGTCTTCGACGAGCTGAACCTGCACTACAGCCAGCGTATGTGGGAGGCCTGTGTGAAGTACGGTATCCCGCTCGTGTACGCCTCATCCGCCGCTACTTACGGCGATGGTGACCTCGGCTACAGCGATGCGGATGATGCACTGCCGTACAAGTTGAAGCCGCTCAACCCGTATGGCGAGAGCAAGAACGATTTCGACAAGTGGGCGCTGGAGCAGGAGAGGAAGCCCTTCTTCTGGGCGGGCCTCAAGTTCTTCAACGTGTACGGCCCGAACGAGTACCACAAGGGGCGGATGGCGAGTGTGGTCTTCCATGCCTTCAACCAGATCCAGGCCACAGGGGGTATGAAGCTCTTCCGCAGCCATCGCCCGGATTACAGGGATGGCGAGCAGCTCCGCGACTTCGTGTACGTGAAGGACCTCTGCAACGTCTGCCTTTTCCTGATGGAGCATCGGAAGCACAGCGGGCTGTACAACCTGGGCAGCGGCAGGGCGCGCACCTTCCTCGACCTGGCGCGGGCCACCTTCTCAGCGCTGGGCAGACCGGAGCACATCACCTTCATCGACACGCCGGCGGACATCCGCGACAAGTACCAGTACTACACGGAGGCCGACATGCGCAAGCTGATCGGTATCGACTATGATCGACCGTTCACCAGCCTCGAGGACGGGGTGAAGGACTACGTGACGAACTACTTGAAGGAAGGGCGGCGCTGCTGAGCGCTCACTGCCCGCCGTTGCGCAGGGCCACGAGCTTGGTGCGGATCTCCAGCAGTCGGTCGCGGAGCACGTCGATGTCCAGCACGGCGGCTTCCTCCACCTGGTCGGCCTTGCGCAGCTGTTCGCGCGCGCCCTGCAGGGTGAATCCCTTCTCCTTCACCAGGTGCTGTATCCGCTGGATCTGTTCGATGTCCTTCTTGGTGTAGAGGCGGTCGCCCTTGCCGGTGCGCTTGGGCTTCAACGAGCCGAACTCCTTTTCCCAGTAGCGGATCAGGGAGGTGTTCACGCCCAGTTGTTCGGCCACCTCACCGATGGACCAATAGAGCTTCTCGATCGTCTTCTCTTTCCAGGGCATGGTTCCTCCTCCGTTGATGCGAATGTACTAGTCAAGCGATTGACCGGCGTTCCGCGATAGTTCCAACATGCGTGCATACTCCTCGGGAGAGAGGTCGTTGAAGTAATAGTTCGCGGGGTCCACCGCCTGGCCGCCCTTGTGTACCTCGTAGTGCAGGTGTGGTCCAGCGCTCAGTCCGGTATTTCCCACCAGGCCGATCACATCGCCACGCTTCACCTTCTGACCCTTGCGCACCTTCAATTCGCTCAGGTGGGCGTAGAGCGTCTCGTAGTCGAAGCCATGGTCCACGATCACGTGCATGCCATAACCATTGGTCGAATAATCCGCGAAGGTCACCCTGCCATCGCCTGTGGCATAAATGGGTGTACCCTGTTTCGAGGTGAAGTCCATGCCGGCGTGGAACTTCGGGATCTTGTGGATCGGGTGTATGCGCATGCCATAGCCGCCGGCCGTGGCGGTAAGGTCCTCGTTCGGGATGGGCTGGATGGCCGGGATGCAGGCGAGCATCTCCTTCTTGCGCAGCACCAGGGAGGCCACCTCGTCCAGGGAGCGGCTCTGCACCACCAGCTGGCGGGCCAGGGCATCGAGGCGTTTCTTCGTGCCCACGACCATCTCGCTGCTCGCGAAGCCGCCGAGGTCCTTGTAGCGGTCCACGCCACCCGCACCGGCCATACGCATGCTTGCCGGCAGGGGGTCAGCCTCGAAGATCACCCGGTAGATGTTGTCGTCACGCCGGCGTACGTCCGCCAGCACCGACTCCACCTCGCCCAGGTGCTTGTTCATCAGCTCATACTGGAGCAGGAGCTGCTGATTCTCCCGACGGAGGTTGGCCTCCTTCGGGCTGTCCACGAACTGGTAGACCAGGAAGATGCCTAGCACACCGACCAGCAGGCCAGGGGTCAGGGCCAGCAGGGTGCGCTTCGTCTTCTGCCAGGCCGAAAGCCGGATCCGCTCGAAGTTGAGCGTCTTGGGGTTGAACCGGTACTTCTGCTCGGCCATGGCGGATGGCGAAGTTAACCGTCCTCCGCCGGGCAACGGTGCAACGGGCTTCGGTACTTTCGCAGCCCGAAAGCCGACAGCCGCAGCCCGCCATGCTCACCAGCCAGCAGATCCGCCAGCAGTTCCTCGACCATTTCGCCCAGCGGGGCCACACCATCGTGCCCAGTGCGCCCATGGTGATCAAGGACGACCCCACGCTCATGTTCACCAACGCGGGCATGAACCAGTTCAAGGACCTCTTCCTGGGCAACCGCGAGGCGAAACACAAACGGATCGCCGACACACAGAAGTGCCTGCGCGTATCGGGCAAGCACAACGACCTCGAGGAAGTGGGTATCGACACCTACCACCATACAATGTTCGAGATGCTCGGCAATTGGAGCTTCGGCGACTACTTCAAGAAGGAGGCGATCCAGTGGGCATGGGAACTGTTGGTGGACACCTACAGCATCAACAAGGAGGACATCTACGTCACCTACTTCGGTGGCGACGAGAAGGACGGCCTACCTGCGGATGAGGAGACGCGCGCGCTGTGGAAGCAGTTCATGCCCGAGGAACGCATCCTGCCCTTCAGCCGCAAGGACAACTTCTGGGAGATGGGCGACACGGGTCCCTGTGGACCCTGTACCGAGATCCACGTGGATGTTCGCACCGCAGAGGAGAAGGCGCAGAAGCCCGGCCGTGAGCTGGTGAACAACGACCATCCGCAGGTGATCGAGATCTGGAACAACGTCTTCATGCAGTTCGAGCGCAAGGCCGATGGCTCGCTGGTGACGCTGCCCGCCCAGCACGTGGATACCGGCATGGGCTTCGAACGCTTGTGCATGGTGCTGCAGGGCAAGCGCAGCAACTACGACACCGATGTGTTCCAGCCGCTGATCCAGGCCATCGCGAAGCAGTGCGGGAAGACCTACGGCAAGGCGGAGAAGGACGACATCGCCATGCGCGTGATCGCCGACCACCTGCGCGCGATCTCATTCGCCATCGCCGATGGCCAGCTGCCGAGCAACACCGGAGCGGGCTATGTGATCCGTAGGATCCTGCGCCGCGCCGTGCGTTACGGCTACAGCTTCCTCGGCTTCAGCGAGCCATTCATGTTCACGCTGGTGTCGACGCTTGTGAAGGAGATGGGCGACCAGTTCCCCGAACTGCGCAAACAGCAGCAGCTGATCGAGAGCGTGATTCAGGAAGAGGAGAAGACCTTCCTGCGCACCTTGGAGCAGGGTACGAAGCGCTTGGAGCAGGCCCTCGCCGAGAGCAAGGGAACGCTTGCCGGTGACCGTGCCTTCGAACTGTTCGATACGTATGGATTCCCCATCGACCTCACGCAGCTGATCGCACGCGAGCAGAAGAAGGAGGTGGACATGACCGGCTTCGAGGCCGAGCTGCAGAAGCAGAAAGAACGTTCACGGGCTGCCACTGCGGTCACCACAGGCGATTGGGTGGAACTAGGCAAGGGAGAGACTTCCTTCGTCGGCTACGACGACCTGAGCACCGAAGCCCGCATCCTCCGCTTCCGGAAGGTGAGTGGCAAGGGCGGCGACCAATTCCAGATCGTGCTGGACCGCACACCGTTCTACGCGGAAGGCGGCGGCCAGGTCGGCGACCAGGGCTGGCTGATCCAAGGCGACGACCAGACCGAGGTGATCGATACCAAGCGTGAGAACCAGCTGATCATCCACTTCACGAAGGAGCTGCCGAAGGATGTGAGCAAGCCGCTCACCGCACAGGTGAACACGCAGCGCCGCGGTCTCACGGCGAAGAACCATACCGCCACGCACCTGCTGCACCACGTCCTGCGCAAGAACCTCGGGACACACGTGGAGCAGAAAGGCTCGCTCGTGGCACCCGATCGCCTGCGCTTCGACATCAGTCACTTCGCCAAGGTGACGCCTGAGGAGCTGGCGACCATCGAGCACGAGGTGAACGCGATGATCGCTGATGACATCGTGTTCGAGGACAGGCGCCATGTGCC
>JAGQVR010000176.1 GCA_020437875.1 Flavobacteriales bacterium | reverse complement strand
GCTTCGTAGGCTTCGGTCCAGTAGATGTCGCTCAGCTGTCCGAAGAGCAGGTAGAAGTGCTTCAGCTGCAGCTTGACCGCCGCGGAGATCGGGTTCACATACAGCAGGTCGACCAGGTCCTGGATCAATGCGTTCGGATCAGCGGGGTCACTGAGCTGTTGCACGAAGGCGATGAGGTCGGTGCGCAGGGTGAGGTCCGCGCTCTCCGGTTGCACGGTGTTCGATGGTGTCTGCACGGTGGCATACACCGTGGCCAACAGGGCGTTGTTCCGTTGCGGATAGGTCGCCGTGTCCAGCCAGAGCTCGTCGTAGCTGGGATAGAGGTAATAGGCCGGCCAGCCCGCCACGTTGGGTGGTGCCAGCAGGTTCTGCCCGGCATATGCCGTCAGCCAGTACGCTTCCCGGTCCACCAGGTAGCGCGCTTCGACCAGGTCCGCAGCGGGGCGGGGGAATCCGAACATGCGCAGGTCGCCCACCACCAGGTCAACAGGCGACTTCACCATGCAGCCGCGAATGGTGCTGCTGAAGAAATGGTCGCTCGTGAGGAGCGCACGCAACACGGTGCCGATCTGATCGGGTGCATCCATGTTCTCCGTGAAGATCTCCGCCAAGGGGTTGATCACTTCCGCCTCCGCCTGCTCGCTGATCTCACCGTGAACGAAGAAGCGATAGAACTCCCGACAGATGAAGCGTGCGCATTCTGGATTCGCGAGGATCATGTCGATCAGGTCGGCAAGCTCCGTTTCTCCGGCGTCGGCTCCGGTCTGGCCCTGGATCACGGTGTTGTTGAAGAACGCCGAGAACTGCTTGTCGCTGGCCGTGTGGTTCGGTGGAAAGAACAGGGTCTGTGGGAGTACAGGTGTTCCTCCGTTCTCCACCATGAATGTCCATCCCGTGAGCACCCGGGCGGCAGCCTGCACGTCCTCTTCCGTATACCCGCTGCCCTGGCCGAGGGTGAAGAGCTCGAACAGTTCGCGGGCATAATTCTCGTCCGGCGCTGCCGCGATGTTCAGGTATCCGTTCAGGTAGTAGAGCATGGCAGGTTCCACGCTCACATCGTGGATCAGCTGCCGGAAGTTGCCTTTGCAGTGCGTCCGTAACAACTGGTTCATCCCGTACTGCATCTCCGACTGGAAGACCACCGCCACCTGGGTGGGCATGTGGTTGTGCCAGAACAGCGTCAGCTTTTCGCGCAGGTTCCGTTGCTGTCCGAGCATCTCGCCGATCCACCAGGCAGCGAAGCTGGCCACCCGCTCCTGGATCACATCCGTGTCGTTCAGCGGGGTGACTGGGGTGTTCACCCAGGTGGTGCCAAAGGGAACGCTCGGGTCGATGCCATTGGGGTTGCCAAGGTCATCGGTGTATGCTTTGACGGGCGGCGCCGTATCATTCGTGAACGTGAGCAGCTCGTCGATCACCTGATCGAGCGTCATGCCCTCGAAATGTGCGCGGTCGGCAGGGGTGCAGCCGAACAAGGTGCGCCGCAGGAGGTGTTGGAGCTCCGGCCTCCCGAACGGTCCGGTGTAGGGTGTGATGGGCATGGTGGTGTGGCGTAACGCAAGTTAGACCCACCACATGGCCATTGTGGCCACATGGCGTTAAGTCATCAACACGTTACCGGTCGGACAGCAGAACGCCCGTATGGTTCAGATCCTTGTCCGGAATTCGTGCCGCGGGTCCTGCGCGGACCGTGGGCAGTGACCGGTCCAATGGGTCAGCGCACCTTCAACAGGTTGCGCACCTGCTGGTTCGTGCCGTTCTGGAGGCGGGCGTAGTAGACGCCGGTGTGCATGTCACCAAGGTCCACATCCACTTTGTAGGTCCCGGCCGCCATCACCTTGTTCGTCACCATCCGCACGAGCTGGCCCTGTTCGTTGAACACCTGCAGCATCGTTGGTCCACCGAGCGTGGTGTATTCCAGTGTGGTGCGTTCCACGAACGGGTTCGGGTAGGCGCTCAGCAGTTCCACACCGGCCTGCTGGTTGGCATCCCGGATGTCGGTGCTGAGGCAGCCCGCACCATTGATGATGTTCAGCGGTTGGTAGGTCTCCAGCAACACGCTGTCGATCGCGCCCTGCGGCAGGCAGAACCAGTCGCGCAGCACGCTGGCGTAGACACTTCGGAAGTCGTACTGCATGGCCAGGTTGGTGGCCGAGGTGGTGTTCGTGGGGATGACGGGGTTGGTGCCGAGCATACCCGGCAGCACCTGCGAGCCGAAGAGGAACATGGGCTGCGCACTGCCATGGTCGGTGCCGTAGGAGGCATTGCTCGTGATGCGTCGTCCGAACTCGCTGAAGGTCATTCCCATCACCCGGTCCTGTAAGCCCATCAGTTGCATATCGTGCTGGAAGGCCCGGATGTTGTCGCTCAGTGCGCGCAGGAGGTTGGCGTGCGTACCTGTGGAATGATCGCCCGGGTTCACCTGGGAGGCGTGGGTGTCGAAGCCGCTCATGCTCACCCAGTATATCTTCGTCTTCAAGCCACCGCAGATGAGCTTGGCCACGATCTTCAGCGACTGGGCCAACCGGTTCGCTTCAACACTGAAGGTGGGGTAGAGCGTGCTGTGGGTACAGCTGGCGCTGGCGGCCGCCTCGATCACGTTCCCGTACAGGTCGGTCTGCCGCTGGATGGTCCTGATGTCGGTCAGCTTGTCTCCCTTGCAATCCGCGGTCGCCGGATCCACGTAGATGTTGCCGGTGAGGTTGAGGGGGTCGTTGGTGTTGTTGATGCTGATCCCCATGTTCACCCCCATGTTCATCAAGCCACCGCCCACACCTCCGCCCACGCGGATGGCGAGCGGATGCGGCATCTCCGTGTTCGGGTAGCCGACGGGGTAGTTCGGGTACTCGTTGTTCAGGTAGCGGCCGATCCAGCCCGAATACAGGATCTGGTCACTGTTGGCACCGGTCTCGTAGATGTCCGTCGCGCGGAAATGGCTGAAGTTCGGATCCGGGTAGCTCACGCCCTGCACGATGGCGAGCTTGCCTTCGTTCCAAAGGGTCTGCATCCCGGTCATGCTCGGGTGGAGGCCCGTACCGCTCAACCCGGAGAGCGGGAGCACCTGGTTCTGCGGGATCAGGACCTGCGAGCGCAGCGAGCTCAACTGGCTGTACGAGCTGGTGGGGATCACCGTGTTCAGTCCATCATTGCCACCGAAGAGCTGGATGATCACCAGCACGCGGTCCTCGGCGATGGTGTTGTTCAACGCGCTCAACAGCGGGCTGCCCATGCCACGCACGGCCATGCCACCGATGGTGACGGTACCGGCCGAACGGATGAAGTTCCTTCTGTTCATGGGATCAGAATTGCTGGGTTTCGGCGGCCTTGGCCATGTCGAGCATCAGGAAATTGATCAGGTTCGGGACCATCATCGCGGTGGGGTCCGTGGTGCCGGGGTTGGAGACGTACAGGTCGTACGGCTCGGTCCAGTAGATGTCGCTTTGCTGGCCCAGGAGGAGGCGCTGGGTCTTCAGGGTATCCTTGATGCCTTGTGAAATGGGGATGGCGTAGAGCAGGTCGGCACATCCATCCACCACGTTGTCCGGATCGCTCGGGCTCGTGAATTCCTGGGTGATCGCCACGTAGTTCGGTTTGATGGACACGTTGCGGCTCGCGGCCTGGTA
This sequence comes from Flavobacteriales bacterium, assembly GCA_020437875.1. Lineage (GTDB taxonomy): Bacteria > Bacteroidota > Bacteroidia > Flavobacteriales_F > PHOS-HE28 > PHOS-HE28. Next base: position 2,345 of record JAGQVR010000176.1, on the reverse strand, counting down.
GAAGTCGGTTCCGGTGTTGAAGCCCTGGCCGATCAGGCCTTGCACCGCGAAGTTCCTGGCGGCGTAGGAGGCACTGTCCACCCAGATCGCGTCGAAGGCAGGTGCCTGGTGATAGGCGGGCCAGCCGGCCACGTTGGGCGGGTCGAAGAGGTTCTGGTCGCAGTTCACGCAGATGTAGTAGATGTCGAGGAACATCCGGTAGCGCGCCTCCAGTTGCGTGCTCTCGCTCGGGAAGGTGAACTTCAACTTGCGCACCATGCCGATGATCAGGTCCGCAGGGCTCATCATCATGCACGCGCGGTTGTCGGCGTTGAAGAAGTGGGCGCTGGTGAGCAGGGCCTGCATCACGATGCGCATCTGGTCGGGTGCCCCGAGGTTGGCGCGGAAGAGCTCGGCCAGGGGCACGATGAGCTCCGCCTCGGCCTGGGCGCTGATCTCGCCATGCACGAAGAAGCGGTAGAGCTGCCGGCAGATGAAGAGCGAGCACTCCTCCTTGGCGAAGATCATGTCCAACAACGCGTTCAGCTCGGTCTGTCCCGCGCCTGCACCGGACTGACCTTGGATGGTCGCGTTGTTGAAGAAGGAACTGAACTGCTTGTTGGCGGTGCTGTGGTTCCCGGCGGTGAAGACCGTCTCGGGCATGATCGGGCTGCCGGAGTTGGTCTCCCGGAAGCTCCATCCCGTGAGCACACGCGCCGCCGCCTGCACGTCCTGCTCGGTATAGCCGCTGGACTCGCCCAGGGTGTAGAGTTCCATCAGCTCACGCGCATAATTCTCGTCCGGTGCGGTGGCCATGTTCTGGTCGCCGTTGAGGTACTCGAGCATGCACGGTGATACGCTGATGTCGTACATCATCTGGCGGAAGTTGCCCAGGCTGTAAGAGCGCAGCAACTGGTCGTAATGCCACCACAGGAGCCCGTTGAACACCACGTTCACCTGCACGGCGAGGTGGTTGTACCAGAAGAGCCGCATCTTCTCATGGATCGTGCGGTCCTGGTGCACCATGCGACCGATGGTCCAGGAGAAATAGCTGTACATCCGCCCGACGTTCGCATCCACCGCGGCCACCACGTTCGGGGTGTTCACCCAGGTCTGCCCGAAGGCGACCGCCGGGTCCATCGCGTTCGGGTCCCGCACACCGTTGTTCAGGGCCCAATAGTTCTTGAGCGGCGTGGAGCTCGGCATGCTGGTGGCCAACAAGGCGTTCACCACCTGGGTCAGGGACTGTCCACTGAAGTAGGCGATGTCGGCATTGGAGGCACCGAACATGGTCCGGCGCAGCAGGTGCTTGAGCTCTTCTCTACCGAAGCTGCCGGAGTAGGGAGTTACTGGCATGGCGTGCTAGCTGGAATGTGGATATCCCCCGATAGCGGATGCAAAGAAGGTCCAGCTACCAGAGGCTGTCGCTTGAAATTTGCCGGATCGCGGGTGGCCGGTGTTGAACATGCCTTTCCACCCGATGAACGCTTTTGCCGCAAGTCCATGGGCATCAGGGGATATGAACAACCGGTGGTTCATTCGGTCGGGGTCGCCGTGCCTGGCTCGGCAGGGCTTGGACCGTTTTACGAAGTCCGAAGCCGTAGGTTCGCGGAGCATCTCCTCCTACCAGCCATGAAACTCATTTCCTTCAATGTCAACGGTATCCGGGCCAGTGTGGGCAAGGGCCTGCACGATACGCTAAAGGAACTCGACCCCGACATCATCTGTTTCCAGGAGACCAAGGCCACACCGGAGCAGGTGGCGACAGCGCTCAGTGGGGTGAACGGCTACCATGTGAACGCCTATGGTGCGGTGAAGCTGGGCTACAGCGGTACGGCCATCGCCAGCAAGGAGAAGCCCACCAAGGTCGACTTCGGCATCGGCATGAAGGGACATGATGATGAGGGCCGCGTGGTCACCTGCACCTTCAAGCAGGTGGTGGTGGTGTGTGTGTACACACCGAACAGCGGCGAAGGCATGAAGCGTCTCGGGTACCGTAGCGAATGGGATGCCGCCTTCCGTACATACGTGAACAAGCTGGCCAAGGGTAAGCTGCCTGTCATCGTCACTGGCGATCTCAACGTGGCGCACCAGCCGATCGACATCGCGCGCCCCAAGGAGAACTACAACAAGACCAGCGGCTATACGCAGCAGGAGATCGATGGGATGACCGCGCTGCTCGGGTCGGGTTGGGTGGACACCTTCCGTCACTTCCACCCCGAACAGGTGAAGTACAGCTGGTGGAGCCAGCGCTTCGGTGCGCGCGCCAAGAACGTGGGCTGGCGCATCGACTACGTGCTCGTGACCAAGGGCTTCGAGAAGAAGGTGAAGGATGCCTTCATCCTCAATGAGGTGATGGGCAGCGA
>JAGQVR010000175.1 GCA_020437875.1 Flavobacteriales bacterium | reverse complement strand
GAGCCCACCCCGATCACGAGCAGCAAGGCCTTGAACTTGGTCCAAACCATCAACAGGTAGGTGGTGCTGTTCAGCTCACGCAGCTGGAAGAAGTAGGTGACGAGGTCCGACGCATGGGGCATGCGCGCTTCCTCATAGCTCGACTTCGTCATCAAGGAGATCCGCAGCAGGTACCAGCCGACCAGCACGATGCCGAGCAGCCAGGTATTCCATTTCCGCCATCGCTGTTCCTCCAAGGCCTCGTACACGAGGATGAAGCCAAGCGGAAGGACGAGCAGTTGGTGGAAGAAGGAGATCACGACGTTGAGCAGCAGCGCCGCGATCATCCATCGGATCGGCGAGGACGCCGTCCATGCCCTGCGGATCAGCACCCATAACAGTACGGTCAGCGAAAGCCCTTGGTAGAGCTCGCTGATGCCATAGTAGAACATGTAATGGAAGGCGGTGGTGAGCGTGAGCGCCAGTCCCACCACGGCACGTCGTTCCTTCAACCGGAAGGCCAGGATATACAGCACGAGCGCATGCAGCAGGATGAAGGCGATCGAATAGCTGCGCAGCACGAGCTCCAAGGAGGCCCCCGCCTTCATCAGCAGCACCGGCAACACCTGCGCGATCCAGGAACCGTAACGCCCGAGCACGCTGATCGGCCGGCCTTCGTCGATCATCAGCCAGGAGAAGAAGGCGCTGTCGAAACTGGCGGTGCGCTCCAGATAATAGCGCCAGGCGTAGATGCCGAGAACGCCGAGCACCACCGTGGCGACCACGAGCGGCAGGCGCATGGCCGACCGCTCATCCGGCAGCACCGCGCCCTTCCCCATTCAGAAGCCGTACTTGACGATGCACCAGATGGCCCTGAAGCCATCCTTCCAGCCGATCTTCTTGCCCTCGGCATAGGTGCGCCCGTAGTAGCTGATGCCGACCTCGTAGATGCGCACACCCTTCACACGGGCGAGCTTCGCCGTCACCTCCGGCTCGAAGCCGAAGCGACGCTCACGCAGGTCGAGCCCCTTGGCGATATCGCTGCGCATCAGTTTGTAGCAGGTCTCCATGTCCGTCAGGTTCAAATTGTTGAACGCATTGGACAGATGGGTGAGGAACTTGTTGCCGAGGCTGTGCCAGAAGAAGAGGATGCGGTGCGGATGGTGCCCCATGAAGCGCGATCCGAAGACCACATCGGCGAATCCCTCGCAGATCGGCCGGAGCAGGTCGTTGTACTCGCGGGGATCGTACTCCAGGTCGGCATCCTGAACGATCAGGTACTCACCCGTGGCTTCCTTGATTCCCCGATGGATCGCCGCGCCCTTGCCCATGTTCTTCGGCTGCTGGAAGAACTTGATCGGGAAGGACGGGTTCTCCGCCATGTAACGCTCCACGGCTGGTACCGTTCCATCCTTGGAGCCATCGTTCACGATGATGACCTCCTTCGCGATCCCGTCACGCAGATCCACCGCCCTCACCTTGTCCAGGATCAGATGGATGGTGCGCTCCTCGTTATAGGCGGGGATGATGATGGAGAGGGTGGTGCTCAAGGTCATCCTTTCAGGTGCTGCGAAGATCACTATTGCACGCTATTGAACCCTTTGATCACATAGATGTTCACCGGACCTTCGGACGATTCGAGTTCATACGTATAGTTGGATTCTATGTACGAGCGTACGAAGGCCTCGGAGTGGATCGCCTTCATGCCAGGCTTCAAGGCCACTTTGGAAATGCTCCGCACGCGATCGCCTCGATCGTTCAGTCGCCAGATGTAGAACATCAGATGCGCATTGTACGCATCATAGCACACGGCATCCACATCGAAAGGTCTGTTCGTTCGTAACGCATCTTGCATGGCATAGGCGCAACCATAGATCTCACCATCCCAATCATGCTCCTTTGGGAAGTAGACGCGCGCAATGGTGGTGCTATATGGCAACAGGAAGACGACGAACAACAGGATGTACGGCAGCACACGGCCGCGCAACAACCCGTTCGTCCAGGTCTCCTGGAACAGGACAGTGAAAAGGAAGTGGATCGGAACAGCTGCTAGCGCTGCGAACACCGGATAAAGTGGCGCACTGTACCACTCCAGCTTCGTGCTCGCACCACTGATGATGATCAGGTAGGTGAGCGCCAAGCTACCGAACATCCCCGTCCAACGTCTTATCCGCACGTCCTGATGGAAAAGTCCAATGAGCAGGCCCGGTAGTACGAGCCACCACCAAGGCAGAAGATCATGGTCCAGGAACCTGAGCAGATAGAAGTTCCAAGGTCCTTTGTGCTCCTCGATCACCGTAGCATACCTTCCTCCCAGCTCATTCTCCCAAACAGCTTGTAAATAGCCCGGGTTGGACGCCTCTCTTCCGAGGTAGAACCCTGCAACGATCATCAGGAGAACGAGGATGCCGTACCATGTGCCGCGCTCTCGTAGGAACGCCCCTGCCTTGCCTTGGGCCAATAGGAAGAGTCCTATGCCAGGAAGGAATAGAAGCCCCTGAATGCTCTTGGTAAGCACCGCACATGAAAGGAACAGGAAAAAGGTGAAGGCCGGTCGCCGACCACCTTGTGCGGTCCATTGCAGAATGGAGAATGCGCCCAATAACATGAACAGGCTCAGGGGCACATCAAAATCACCCGTGCGCGCGATGTGCAGCGCGATGAAACCCGGGGTCGTTACCAGGATCAGTACAGCGATGATCCCGAGCCAGGGATCATCCATGTGTCGCCATGTCGCCCTCAGCATGGAATAGCAGATCGCCAACGCCGCGATCGCGACTGGCAGCCGAAGCGCGAGTTCCGAAGGCCCTATCAACAAATAACAAAGCGCCTGAAACCAGATCAAGAGCGGAGGCTTCGTACTCCACATCTCCGGGTCGCCGTAGAATCGTGTTACCAGCAGGTCCCCGGATCGAAGCATTTCATAGGCATTGATCGCCTGTCGTGCTTCGTCCCAGATCCTCAACGGAAGAACATCGAGATGCAGGAACAGTGGAAAGTAGATGACCGCCGCCAGCAACAGGTAGACCCACCAGGGGGGGCGATGGACCAACGCACCTGTCGTGCTGCTAACAGAGCCCATCAGTGGATCACAAGATCATCTCCGCCACGTCCGGACCGATCACCAAGCGCCCTTCCGTCTTGGCCTTGATCTCCTCCACGCTCACGCCGGGCGCACGTTCCAGGAGCTTGAACCCTTCGGGCGTGATGTCGAAGACCCCCAGATCGGTGACCACCTTCTTCACGCACTTCACACCGGTGAGGGGCAGGGAGCACTTCTTCAGCAACTTGCTCTCTCCCGCCTTGTTGGCGTGCATCATGCACACGATGATGTTCTCGGCGCTGGCCACCAGGTCCATGGCGCCACCCATGCCCTTCACCATCTTACCGGGGATCTTCCAGTTGGCGATGTCGCCGGTGTCGGTCACTTCCATGGCACCGAGCACGGTGAGCTGCACATGCTGTCCGCGGATCATGGCAAAGCTGGTGCTGCTGTCGAAGATGCTGCTGCCGGGCAGCAGGGTCACGGTCTGTTTACCCGCGTTGATCAGATCCGCGTCCTCTTCGCCCTCATAGGGGAACGGGCCCATGCCAAGGATGCCGTTCTCGCTCTGGAAGACGATGTTCATGCCTTCCGGCACGTAGTTCGCCACCAGCGTCGGGATGCCGATGCCGAGGTTCACGTAATAGCCGTCCTTCAACTCGCGCGCGATCCGCTGCGCCATCTGTTCCTTCGTCAGCGCCATGCTCAGTTGCGTTTGCGGGTGGTGCGTTGTTCGATGCGCTTCTCGTAGCCCTTTCCCTGGAAGATCCGGTTCACGAAGATCCCCGGTGTATGGATCTCGTCCGGATCGAGCTCACCGGGTTCGACCAGCTCCTCCACCTCGGCCACGGTGATCTTGCCGGCCATCGCCATCATCGGGTTGAAGTTCCGCGCGGTGCGCTTGTACACCAGGTTCCCGAAGCGGTCGCCCTTCCAGGCCTTCACCAGGGCGAAGTCGGCGCGCAGCCAGTCCTCCAGCACGTACATCTTGCCATTGAACTCGCGGGTCTCCTTGCCCTCCGCCACCTCGGTGCCATAGCCGGCCGGTGTGAAGAAGGCGGGAATGCCCGCACCGCCCGCACGGCAGCGTTCGGCCAACGTGCCCTGCGGGATCAGGTCGACCTGCAACTCGCCGCTCAGCATCTGCCGCTCGAACTCCGCGTTCTCCCCCACATAGCTGCTGATCATCTTCTTGATCTGGCGCGTCTGAAGGAGCAGGCCCAGACCGAAGTCGTCCACCCCCGCGTTGTTGCTGATGCAGGTGAGGCCCTTCACGCCACGCCGAACGAGCGCTGCGATGCTCTTCTCAGGTATCCCACAAAGGCCGAACCCGCCGACCATCAATGTCATTCCATCCTGCAACCCGTCAAGGGCTGCATCGGCGGACTCCACGATCTTGTTCATTCCGTAAGGCTGTGGTGACGAAGATAACGGGGTGCTTCGAACCCGCCCGGAAGGAGGGATCAGCACAAGAGCCTCAATCCCACGTGGGCTTCGCTCCTGGATCCACCCTGCCCGACTTCTTGCGGCAATCGACCTCGACCCCGAGATCACCCGCAGGGCGCTCAAAGTCTCCCGTGCTGATCTCGATGTCCGGATCGGCGTACACCTTGTTCATGTAGTAGCCGTAGATCGGCAACGCCATGTTGGCCCCTTGTCCCTTGTCGGTGCTCGCGAAGCGCACGCTGCGATCATCCGCACCGGTCCAAACACCGGTCACCAGATCGGGGGTTATCCCGATGAACCAGCCATCGCTGTTGTTCTGCGTGGTGCCCGTCTTGCCAGCCGTGGGGAACTTGATGTTCGCGTACTTCTGCCGGTTGCCCCAGCTGGTGCGCAGGCGCAGGCCGGTACCCACCACCTTGCCGGTGCTCGGGTTGTACGCGCCGTCGGTCACACCCTTCAGCATCTGCAACATGATGTAGGCGGTCCGTTCGTCCAGCGCTTCGTACGTCGTCGGCAGGACATCGTAGATCGTGTTGCCGTTCTTGTCCTCGATGCGTGTGAAGGTGATCGGCTCGATGTATACGCCCTGGTTGGCGAAGGAGCTGAACGCACCGGTCATCTCCATCAGGGTGAGGTCGGCCACACCGAGGCACAGGGAGGGCACGGGCTCGAGCGGGCTCTTCACACCCATGTGGCGGGCCAGCACGGTGACCGCCTGCGGACCGTACTGCTTCATCAACCATGCCGTCACCGTGTTCATGGAGTTGGCCAGCGCATACTCCACCGTGACCATCCCACCATAAACGGCATCGCTGTTCTCCGGGCACCAGTCCGGCTGGCCGGGTGGCATGTCGAAGCAGACCTTCTGGTTGGGCACTTCGCGACAGGGTTCCATGCCTTCCCGGATGGCCGTGGCGTACACGAAGGGCTTGAAGGTCGATCCCACCTGTCGCCGCGCCTGCTCCACATGGTCGTACTGGAAATTCTTGAAGTCGATACCGCCGACCCAGGCCTTCACGAAACCGGTGTGCGGATCCATGCTCAGCAGGCCGCTCTGCAGGAAGCTCTTGTAATACCGGATGGAATCCATCGGGCTCATCGTCGTGTCGATCTCCCCCTTCCAGCTGAACACGCGCATGGCCACCGGCGTGTCGAACACCTTGGGGATGTCGTCCTCTTTCACCACCGCCCAATAGGTGTCGCAGCCGCCGACGTCAGGGCGACAGTGCCAATGCTGGCTGCCCTCATGTTTCGTCTTCTCGATGTACTTCGCAGGGCGTTCGCAGTTCGGGCATTGCTTGCCGGTGAGTATCCGGTAGCGCACGCTACGCTTCATGGCCGTGTTCAGGATCCCATCGATCTCCGCCTGCGTCACCCGGAAATCGAACGGGCGATTCTTCTTGCGGGCGAGGTCCTTGAAGAAGTCGGGCTGCAGTTCGGTGCTCAGGTGCTCGCGCACGGCGTATTCCCCGTACTGCTGCATGTCCTTGTCGATCGTGGTA